>CAZJYF010000012.1:2434-11628 GCA_964549665.1 uncultured Saprospiraceae bacterium | reverse complement strand
ACCAACAGACCGGCATACCACAAATAATTTACAGATTTATGGGAAAAGTAGTAGCCATAGCGAACCAAAAAGGGGGTGTCGGAAAAACGACGACGGCCATCAATCTTTCTGCCTGCCTGGCAATTTTGGAGAAAAAAGTATTGCTCATAGATGCCGACCCGCAGGCGAATTCTTCCTCCGGCGTGGGCATTTTTCAGGACGATATCGAAGAAAGTCTTTACGATTGCCTCGTCAATGGTGCAGACCCTTCCGAGGCGATTTACGAAACGGAAACCCCCAATTTGCACCTGTTGCCTTCCCATATCGATCTGGTTGGCGCAGAGTTGGAATTGGTCACTCGCAGTAAGCGGGAGTTTGTCCTCCGGGAAATCATCGACCAAGTCAAAGACGACTACGACTACGTCCTCATCGATTGTCTGCCCTCTTTGGGCATCATCACGGTGAATGCCCTCACGGCTGCTGATTCGGTCATCGTTCCCGTTCAATGCGAATACTTTTCGCTGGAAGGACTAGGCAAATTGATGCACACCATCAAACTCGTCCAAAAACAACTCAACCCGGTTCTCGAAATCGAAGGCATCCTGCTCTCCATGTACGACCGCCGCCTCCGCCTCGCCAATATCGTCGTCAACGAAGTTCGATCCTTTTACAAGGAAAAAGTATTCGAAACCATCATCCACCGAAACTCCAAAATAGGCGAAGCCCCCAACATGCACGTGCCAATTCTGCTGTACGATGCCGGCAGCAAGGGAAGCGTGAATTTTCTGAACCTGGCAAAAGAATTTTTGGGTAAAAACGGAGACGGCATAAAGCATCCGAAAAAGGAAAAAGTAGGGTAGGGGAGTAAGTGAAATGTAAATTTGAAAATGTAAAATGTAAAAATTTTACTGTTCCTGAATCTTTGATTTTCCAATTTTTTAACGGATTTTACATTTATCATTTTACCTCGAAGAAGCATCAATTGGAACATCCCTTTTTTTTGGGGGTACTTTTTTGCATTTAAGAATCAGTCAGTTATTAACCCAAACCAATGTTTGAAAGAGCCATACTTCATCTCGATTTGGATGCCTTTTTTGTTTCCGTAGAATGCCTGAAGAACAGCAGCCTGCGGGGCAAGCCGTTGCTCATTGGCGGCACGGGTCAGCGGGGCGTCGTTGCTTCATGCAGCTATGAGGCGCGGAAATTTGGCGTCCATTCCGCGATGCCGATGAAGATGGCGCTGCGCCTTTGTCCCGATGCCATCGTGCTGAGAGGCGACATGGAAGAATACAGCAAACAATCGAAAATTATAACGGAGATCATCGGAGAAGAAGCCCCGCTTTTTGAAAAGGCGAGCATTGATGAATTTTATCTGGATTTGACGGGCATGGACCGCCATATCGGCTGCTGGAAGTGGTCGAAAGAATTGCGGCAGAAAATCATCCGGGAATCCGGCCTGCCCAATTCCCTGGGGCTGTCGGTAAACAAACTGGTCTCCAAAGTCGGAACGGGCGAGGCAAAGCCCAACGGCGTGAAACTGGTTGAAGGCGGCACGGAAAAAACCTTCCTCGCGCCTCTCTCTACGAGCAAGATTCCGGGATTGGGCAAGGTGACGTACAAAAAACTGAGCTTCATGGGCGTTCGGCAGATTAGCACGCTGGCGCAGATTCCTCCCAAGTTGCTGCAACGCGAATTCGGCAAACACGGCACCGCACTCTGGAGGAAAGCCAACGCGATTGACGACAGCCCCGTGCTGCCTTACCACGAACGCAAAAGCATCAGCACCGAGCGCACTTTTCAAACTGACACCATCGACATCCGCTACCTCAAAGACCGCCTTACGGGGATGATTACCCGCTTGGCCTTCGACCTCCGCCAGCAGCAAAAACTGACCTCCTGCCTCACCCTCAAAATTCGCTACTCGGACTTCAACACTTACACCCGGCAGCGTCGCATCGCCTTCACCGCCAACGACCGGACCCTGCTACACCACGCCAAAGAACTCTTCGACCAACTATACCAACGCCGCCAACTCGTTCGCCTCATCGGGCTGAAATTCAGCGGGCTGGTGCATGGAAACTATCAAATCGATTTGTTTGAAGACACCCTCGGGGAAACGCGCTTACTGCAGGAACTGGATCACATTCGGAAGCGATTTGGAGCGAAGGCGGTGATGAAGGCGGTGGAGATGTAGAGAGGGGCCGGAGTTTAGAGAGTTCTTAGTTCAAAGTTAGAGTTGCCCTATTGTCATTCACCATCCTCTTCCCACCACTTTTTTGTAAATTTCCATCGTCTGAAAAGCCGTTTTGGATTTTGAAAAATTCTTTACCGCAGCCGAGGCTTGTCCGCAAATTTTTCTTTTCAGAGAAGGGTTTTGCAAAAGAATTAGCGCCTGCAGGGCAAGCTCTTGGGGAGCTTTCACGGGGGCAAGAAACCCTGTTTCACCATGTCTCACAATTTCGGGAACTCCGCCCGCTTCCGTTGCCACGACCGGCACATTGCAAGCAAAAGCATCGAGAATGGAAGTCCCCAATCCTTCCGTTTTACTCGTAAAAAGAAGCAGTTCGATTTCAGGCAAAATACGCGGAATATCGGTTCGAAAACCGCAGATAAAGATGTGTCGTTTCAAGTTTTTCGAGGCGATGTAATTTTCAATCGAGGTTTTCTCGCCACCGTCTCCGCCGATGATTAAGAACGTAGCCTTCAAGCCTTTTTTTAACAAAATTTCAGCGGTATTTACGAAGGTAAAATAATCCTTGTGCGGCGCAATAGCCGCCACATTGGCGATGAGGGGTATCTCCTTTTGAATGTGAAATTCCCGGTGCAGGATGTCGCTCTTCTGATATGGAAAACGCTGCAGATCGATGCCGCTGTGGACCACAGCCAAGCGCCCTTTTTCGCTGATGTCGGCGGCCATGATTTTTTTAATAAAGCGGGAAACGCAGATGATTTTTCGGATGGCGGGGTGGTTGTATTTCCATCTGGAAAAAACATTATTGCCGATGGGAAAATCTACTCTGCGGCTAAGGACGACGGGAACGGCATTGCCGAACATCGTTGCAGCAAGGCAGGCGAAAGTGTGCGAATGAGCGTCGTGGACATGGACCAACGAAACTCGATTTTTTCGGCAAAGCTGCCGGATGCGCCATCCGACTGCGGGGTTCGCGGAGAAGCGTTTTGGGTAGGTGAAAAAAGGCAGGCGCGCTTCCCGGCAATGCGCCTCCATCGCCGAACCTTTGGCGCAGAGGACCCATTGCCGGATGCCCTGTTTGTTCAATTCTTCGACGAGGTAAGCGATTTGTTGCTCGCCACCGCGCCAGGTTTTGGCGGAGGAAACGTGGAGAATTTTCAGGTCGGAAGGGGTCACGGATTAAACGGATTTTTTTTGATTCAAGGCTTTCAAAATTTGGTGTTTTCGGCGTGCAAGGTACGCATTTCGCCGGCTGATAATCCAGCCCTCTTTTCCGTCGAGGAAACCTTTTTTCAAAATGAAAGTTTTGAAAAAGCGGGCGATTGGCGAAAGCCACCCTTTTAAAATAGAAGCTCGTTTGCCTTCAGCCTGCATTTCGAGAGCGCTCAGCCTGGCGTACTTTTCAATTCGTTGCCAATGGTCTGCAGAGCTTTTGTAGGTGTAATGATACAGTTTCCCCCGCAGGCGGATGACTTCAAAATGCTTCGGGATGTGGAGGGTTTCGTGAACAAAATCGCCTTGCCAATGAACTTGTTGGCGGTTAAAAATCCGAACCTTCCAATCGGGGTACCAACCGCTGTGCCAAATCCATTTCCCGCAGTAGTTTGGCAGGCGGTCGAAGGCGTAAACCTTCCCCTCTTTGGGTGCGAGGTCTCGGATAGATTGCACCAATTCCGGCGAAAGCACCTCGTCTGCATCGATGGAAATGACCCAGTTATTTTTGCAAAGTGAATTGCCAAAATTTTTAGCTCCAGAATAACCCGACCACTCTTTCTGCACCACTCTTGCCCCCATTTTTTGGCAAATAGCCACCGTCTTATCCTGGCTGAACGAATCTACGACGATGATTTCGTCTGCCACTTTTTTCAAGGGTTCGAGGCAGGATGCGATCCTGTCGGCTTCGTTCAATGTGATGATGACGGCTGAAAATTTAGTCATTGGTCATTTTTGGTCATTGGTCATTAAGTCATTGGTCAATTAGGTCATTTTGGTCATTGGGATTATTTATCATGGGGAGTAGGTTTTATCAGATTTAGTGCTGCCGATGGATTTAATGTAGCTGTTTAAAAGCTTGTGATTGGATTCCAGTTCGGTCATCAAAAAATCAAATTGGGAATCTGTTACCAATTTTCGATTATGTGCTTTGACCAGCCAGGTTCTGGTTTCCATCAGGGAACCACAGCTGTAATAGCAGAATAGCTTATTTTCTTAAAAAAAATACCTGCCATAACCTTCAGCAATATTTGCCGCGATGGAATCCGCACTTTTCACCCATTGCTTTCCAAGGGTATCTTTTTGAAGATAATTCCACTTTTCCACAATTGTCCAAACTGCTTCTCATATTCTCCATACCTTTAGTGTAAACAACCAAATCTTCTAATTTTAAAGCCGGCATAATCCGTTGGTTTTTGAAAAAAAAATACTCAAACTTCAAAAATCGTGTACTTTCTTGAAAACAAATAACTTACAAAATAAACAATGTTGTCCACCCCAAATTTAACTATTTTCAATCTTACCATAATTTTTCCCAATGACCCAATTGACTAATTGACCTTTCCATAAGCAACGAAAGGTGGATTTCTCAAATTTTCTTTATTGTACAAAAGCGGCTGTTTCGTTTGTTCATCGATGACTTTTCCGCCGGCTTCTTCGAGGATGATTTGTGCGGCGGCGGTGTCCCATTCCATCGTCGGGGCGAGGCGGGGATAGAGGTGGGCTTCTGCTTTGGCCAAAATTAAAAACTTCAGCGAACTGCCTTTCGATACCAAGTTGGGTTGCCGGAATTGTGCGATAAAATCCTGCGTTTCCCGATTCAAATGCGAACGAGAACAGACGATATTCAGATGGGAGTCGGTCAATTGAAAATCGGCTGCCTGCAATTTTTTTTCTGTTTCACCGATATAATGGAAAGCGCCTTCACCTTTCACTGCCCAAAACATTTCATCGGGAATAGGGGTATAAACGACTCCCAAGACAACTCTGTTCCGGTGTACCAAGGCAATATTGACGGTGAATTCGCCATTGCGTTTGATGAACTCTTTGGTGCCATCGAGGGGGTCAACCAACCAATTGTATTCAAAGTTTTTTCGCGTGGCGTATGGTATTTCTTTGTTTTCTTCTGAAACGATGGGAAATGAAACGGACAATTTTTCCAGCCTGGTGCAAATGATTTCATTCGCCGCCTTATCGGCAAGGGTCAGCGGCGAATTGTCTGCTTTCCGTTCGATTTCAAAGTCTTTTACATTTTCGTAAATTTCCAAAATCGCTTCGCCTGCCCGGCGGGCGATTTTTACAACCTCTTTTACCAGTTCGATTTTATTCATGGCAACTTTTTTGCAAGTATTATGCGAATACAGTTATTAAAAAAAGTGAATAGCAACTTAATCGTTCTCAGACCGTAACTTTGGGCGCAAAAGTAAGTTGTGTCGTTCAGCTTTGCAAGTTGTTGAATTTTACATCGTACCACTTTGAGGGTTGGCTTAAATTTTAATTTAAAATCAAATGAAGAAAGTTCTGGTCACCGGCGGTTGCGGTTATATTGGCAGCCACACGATTGTCGATTTGATTGGCAATGGCTTTGACGTTATTTCAATTGACAATCTTTCCAATTCGGACGAAAAGGTCTTGGAGGGCATTAAAGCCATCACCGGGGTAACCGTCAAAAATTACCGTTCAGACCTTTGTGATTTGGAAGCTACCCGCCGGCTTTTTTTGGAAAACGATGACCTTTGTGGCATCATTCATTTCGCCGCCTTGAAAAGTGTGGAGGAGTCTGTGTTTCAACCCCTGCGTTATTTCCACAACAACCTCAACAGCCTCATCAATGTATTGAAATGTGCCGGTGAATTTGGAGTGGGAAATTTCATTTTTTCTTCCTCCTGTTCCGTTTACGGCAATGCGCGGGAGTTGCCCGTGACGGAAGAAACGCCCTTCCTCGAAGCGGAATGCCCTTACGCCCGAACCAAACAGATGGGCGAGCAAATTATCCGCGATTTTTCGGCGGCCGATTCAATTGTCAACGCTATCCTGCTGCGGTATTTCAACCCCGCCGGTGCGCACGAAAGCGCCCTGATTGGCGAAAGTCCGAGAAATAAAGCGACCAATTTAGTGCCTGTCATCACGGAAACGGCGATCGGCAAACGGCAGCAGATGACTGTCTTTGGAGACGACTACGACACCCGCGACGGTAGCTGTATTCGCGACTACATCCACGTCATGGACCTGGCCAACGCGCACACGAAAAGCCTCCAATACCTGATGGCGGGCAAAAATGAAAGCAACTGCGAAGTCTTCAACGTCGGCATCGGAGAAGGGGTGACGGTTTTGGAAGCAGTTCATGCCTTTGAAAAGGTGACCGGCCGGAAGCTAAACTACCGCATCGGCAAGCGCCGCGCCGGCGATGTGGTCGCCATTTATGCGAACAAAGACAAGGCAGCCAACCTTCTTGGCTGGCAACCGAACCGGGGCATCGAAAAGATTATGGAAACGGCTTGGGAATGGGAGGTGGCGAGGACTTCCAAAAAGTAGCAGATCTGAAATTCCGTTCATCTTGGACATCCTGAGGCAGACTATTTTCGCATTTTGTCAGAATCAGGATTTGCAGGATTTTTGGATTCTCAGGATTCCAAATTCCGCCCATACTGAATCCGACGGTTTAAATCCCGAAAATCCTTCCATCCTGCAAATCCTGATTCTGACAATTTAATTTAGCATCTGCTTAAAAAGAAAATGCAGGGCAGCCGTGGGCTGCCCTTTTTTATTCGAGTTCGACGATTTTTTCTTTGAGCCATTTTCGACTTGCGATGTTTTTGTCGACTTCAATTTCTTCTTTCAATTTCTGAATTGACTTTTTATCGCCAGGCATTATTTTCGTTATTTTTTTGATATATTTGATTAAATTTAAAAAACTTTTCCTTCGATTCACCGGAATATCTTTGTGCCGATTTAAATATACTCTGAAACTTTCCAAAAGGGAATAAAGCGGTTCAATCTCATCAGTTTCATAATAAATTATAAGAAGTAAGGATTTAGAATTTAGATTATAGGAAAAATCTTCATATTCCACGGTTTGCAGAAGTTCTATCACTTTTTTATATTTTTTCTGGTAAAAGTATAACTGCGCGAGGTTGAAAGAAACGGCATTTTCCCTAAAAGCTTCCGGCAAGACTGTTTGGTAATCCCGTATAAAATTTTCAGTCCAATCGTACTTACCTAACCTCAGGGCTATTACTACAATATTTCTAAAGTGCCAGGGAGAGAGTTCTCCGTCGGTAAAGAGCAAGCCTTTTTTTAATAACACTACGTACAAATCAAAATATTCCTGATGAAATTGTTGATTTCCTTGATTTAATTTTCTCACGCAATAATTCAAAGCAGATTGATAGACTTCTTCTGCTTCGTGCAGGGGCAATAAATCGCCGTATTTTTCAAGTAGTATTTTGAGTTTGAAATAATGGTCGGGATTATCTGCATCAACATGGGTCAAATAAACCTGATAGTAAATGGCAATTGGGGGGACGTCTTGATAATGGTATTTTTCAATATGGGAAATGATTTCGTCGATGAATAATACCTTGTATTCGTGGGAAGTAACAAATTGTTGGCTCAAAACGGAACAGTAATACCTCAATTTTTCAGCCAGGAAAAACCGGTCGAGGTTGTTTAGTATTTCTTCGACGTTCCGTTTCGAGGTTCGATTGTGTTCGAGTTCCGATAGTTCGTAATAATTCCGTTCTATTTGGTATTGATAGTAATAATAGTTTGCCGATCGGTGCAGTTGTTGGTTCGATAACCGCCGAGCAGTTTTTACGGTGCTATTGTATAACTTTTCCGTTTTTTTTCTCCCAACCGCCTGGAGTAAATAAGTGGCTTGATGCAGTGGATTTTCATCGTAAATTTGCTGAGCTAAATAGCCCTCGATTAATTTTAGCAAATCGGAGCAGTGTTTTCGATAGCGCACATCGTCGTACTTTTCTCCTCCATACAGCATTTCCCAAATTGCTTCTTTTTCTAGCTCTGCATGGGTTTTGGCATTGATATGGTCAATCAGGAAATTGTATAATTCAATTAAAATCTTATTTTTGTTAAAATATGGAGAACACAGATATTTTCTCAATCTGTTTTGCTCGTATTTGTCAAAATAGTGAAGGATGGAATACAATTTGCTATTGTGCATAGTAATAGATTTTTTTTTATCTTAGTGGCAGATTTTGAAGGGTACAAGAATGTTTCCCGGGATATTCAAAATTAAAGAATAATGCAGTTTTCACAATTGAATTCACGAATTTAATTTATTATATTTTTAACTATTTGATAATTAGGTATTTATAAAGCCCTATGGCTGTTTAATAATTAATAAATTCTTCACAATCTACTAAATTTGTTTTTGACATTTGTTTTTTTTTGATATAAAATTGTACCTTGTAACGCGAAATTAAGATTTTGAGTTGAGGGTTTGTGAGGATGTTTTCCCAATTTTTTTCTCATAACCCAAGAAAAACTCAAAAAAATCTTATTGTATTAGCAATGATTTAAATCCACGAACCATGAATATGTCCCAACAAATTGAAAAAGCGCTGAAATGGCTGCTACCGGTTTTTTTGGTAGTAGTAGGTGTTCGGGTTAGTCTCGCACAGGGTATCGTAAAATTCCAATCTCATCAGCTTCTTTCTTCCGACACGCTTGAAGTAAATTTTCTTCATTATCATATTCTTTATGCCCCCAAAATTTCGGTTACTCCAGCACATGGTTCGGCTTGGTTTGACCCAAGTATTGGTGGTAATTTTGGCGTCAAGGGTTATGGAATCACCAACAACCTATTTTATAAACCGGAAGCCGGTTTTGTGGGCTATGATTATATTGAAATAGATTATCAGGAGTTGGGTGTTGTATTTGGTTTTTCTACACCGGCGACTTTGGTTATCAAAGTTTTGGTGCTTCCTTCTTTTTTATATGCTGTAAATGATTATTCCGCCACAAATGTCGGACAATCCGTTGCGATAAATGTTTTGGCAAATGATTATGG
>CAZJYF010000012.1:0-2334 GCA_964549665.1 uncultured Saprospiraceae bacterium | reverse complement strand
CCGCCACAAATGTCGGACAATCCGTTGCGATAAATGTTTTGGCAAATGATTATGGTAGCAATGGGGCATCTTTAACCATCAAGGGAGTTCCGCATGTCAACAATGGAACGATCAGTGCGATTTCGGATAGCTCCATCACCTTCCTTCCTGCCCCGGGGTTTGCCGGCGTTGGGCATTTTGATTATACTGTTTGCGATGATGCCGGTTCATGCGATGTAGCTACGGTGAGTGTTTGCGTTATTGAGAACCAGGCACCTGCTTATGATTCCATTTTTATTACTACCAAGCGGAATACGCCCCAAGCCATTTTGTTGCCATTGGAAGGTTACGATGCAATAGTCGAACCCTCCAATGGAAGTTTGGATTATGCGGATATGGTGGAATACGTCCCGAATCCCGATTATGTCGGTTATGACCATATGTTGTTTGAAGATGCCGGAGGGACCCATGTGAAAGTTGTAGAAGTCCGGGTGTTGGATGCCCCTGACCCCAATACCTTCCTGTTTGATGACTTTGCCAATACGCCGATAGGTCAGGAGGTTGAAGTCAATGTATTGGCTAATGATATTGGGGGCACTCACCTCAATAATGTGGTTGCATTGGGTGGCGGGATGACTCAACAAGGAGGAAGTCTGACCTATGTATCCAAAGGTATCTATAATTATACCCCTCCTGCAGGTTTTCAGGGGGTGGATCAATTTGATTATCGCGCTTCTTCCTACGGGGGTAATTTTGAATATGCGACTGCATATATTACCATAAGTAATCTGAATCCTTCCGTACCGGTATTCCATCTTTCGACCCCTAAAAATACACCGCTTGTCATTGATTACAACATTCCGATTTTAGATTATTCTTACAAAAATATTACTGCTGCCAATTTAGGTGTAGCAGGTTTTTACCCCGGCAATCAGACCGTAGTTACCACTTATGGTCAGCAGGTTTCAGGGTATAACATGTTGGTCTATACACCGAATCAGGATGTTACAGGTACCGATGAATTTGAGTTTGAGTATTGTGTTTCCGGAACAAGTCAGAATTGTCCTTTGGTTAAGCTGATCATCGATATTGTTGATGTAAGTGCGCCGGTCGATACGCTTTGCGCCGGTGGTGGCTGCATTTGGGCAGGAGATGCCAATAATGATGGGGTTGTGAACATCAATGATTTGCTACCCATCGGCTTGTGCATGGGAGAGGTTGGGTCTTCCCGCCCGAACCCCTCTTTGGAATGGTATGGGCAATACGGAGACAATTGGAACAGCCTTTCCGATGCCAATAATTTTGATGTCAAGCATGTGGATACCGACGGCGACGGCATCATCGAGGCCCTCGATACGGTGGCGCTTTGCCAATTCTATGGCAAGCGGCACAATCTAACACCTGAATCGGTTGGGACATTGAACAACCTGCCCTTCTTTATAGAAGAACCCGATTTTACGAATATTCAACCCGGAGATGTTATCCTCGCCAATATCCACTTGGGGAATGATCAATTTCCAGCTATCGATGCTTATGGATTGACCTTCCAATTGGGCTATGACCCCGCTATTTTTAAAAGTGTGAACGTTTCGTTTAAAGAAAATAGTTGGATGGCTTATGACTCCCCCGTTTTGGGCTTGACGCAAAAGCCTTTTGATGGGATAGTTGATGCGGGATATACACGGACGAGTGGGGTTGCGGCGAGTGGATACGGCATTATCGGTACGGCGGAGTTCATTGTGATTGATGATGTTAATGGAAACCGATTAAACAATGATACCACCGTTATCAAATTGACGCCCTACGGCTTGATGAATAGTGCCGGTCAGAAATCCATCCTAAATACCAGCAGTATCACCTTGAAATTGGATATTGGTCAGGAAGATAGTATCAATAGTGAAGAAGAAAATACCTCCATCGATGAATCTCAATTAAAAGTCTATCCAAATCCGGTGAGGGATGCGCTGAACGTTCACCTGAATGGTTTGGGCAATGAAGTAGAACGGGTCGCTGTTTATTCTGTCATTGGGCAGCAGGTGTATGACTCCGGAAGCTTGCAAACGAAGCACACGCAAGTGGATGTTTCCGGTTTAGGGCAGGGAATTTATGTGATGAAGGTATTTACAAATAAAGGGATGCTGAATAAGAAGTTTGAAGTAGTGCATTGATTTCTCCTATTTCGAGGTATCGGATACTTTGAAAGTATCCGATACCTCGACTAAAACGAAGAAAAGATATTTATTTTTTATTTTCGTGGAATTTTATCATTGCTAGTGAGTCGCACAAGGGAAATGTGCGGCTTTTTTTTGTATGTCGGGCATGATAATAGGCTAGCAGAGTGGAAGTCTCTGTGCG
>CAZJYF010000011.1:0-21809 GCA_964549665.1 uncultured Saprospiraceae bacterium | reverse complement strand
GTGCTTACCTAATCTTAGGTACTGCTGAATTTTTGCCGTAAAAAATAAAGCCCTTGCAACCTATTTATTTGCAAGGGCTTTTCCTCGTGGTACGGGGCGGAATTGAACCGCCGACACCAGGATTTTCAGTCCTGTGCTCTACCAACTGAGCTACCGTACCGAACTGTTTTTTTAAAGCGGATGCAAAAGTAGGTGGATTTTTTTATTTTCCACAATATAAAAATGAGAAAATTTCAATGAGCTCCAAAAAAAGGAAAAAAAATTCCATGAGCCACCGATTCTCTCAAAAAAAGAGGCGCTTGTAATGGTCAAACCGTTCTTCGATTTCATCTTTGGAAAGGATGCCTTCTAAGCCGGGCTTTTCAACCGACAAAGAAGCTGCTGCGTGTCCGAAACCGGTAGCCAAAGCGACGTCTTTGGAGGTAGCATATTCGACAAGGAATGCGGCCGTGAACACATCTCCTGCCCCTGTTGGGTCCACCTCCCGGACGGGGTAAGAAGGGAAATGCCATTTTTTGCCATCAGAGAAAATCGTCGCACCATTTTTTCCATGCGTCAAGACCGTGACCTCCACCGAGGAAACAATCGAAGGCAGGGCTTCTTCGAATCCGGCAATATCTGCATCGCTCAAAATGGCTATTTCGGCTTTTCCTAATTGCTCCCAATCCATAGCGCTGGCAACAATTTTTTTATCCAAATCCCAACTTCGCATCCAACCTTGCGGCGTAACACAAATCAAAGCATCGTCGAAGGCGGTCATGAGATCGAACTCCACCTCATTAGCTACCGGACAAATATGGACGATTCCGGCGTTTTTCCAGGAAGGCGGAATATGTTCATTTTTTATTTCTCCAGCGACGGCATGAATAAATTGGGTTCGCTTGTTTTGAGAATAGATATTTTCAAAAAGGGTGGTTTCGGAGGAAGGCACAACTTCAATGCTAATTCCTTCTAATTGGTGATAAAACTCAAAATCTTTTCCCAGGCTCGTCAGTATTGCGGTTCTCTTTCCAAGTAATCGAGCACTTTTCCCCGAATAAGCGGAGGAACCTCCCAGGAGATACTTTCCATTTTTCAAATCCCGGCAAATGTGACCGATACAAAGGTATTCTGGTACAAATTCCGGGGGATTCGAAGGAGCGTTTGCCATTGAATATGTGGTCTAATTGAGTGAAATCTCATCCATCATTTCTACCCCTCCACTGCCAAACTCAACAATTCTTTCGCATTCTCAATAGCAGAGGCCGTCGGCGGGCTTTGGCTCAGCATCGTCGCAATTGCGCGCACCTCTTCCTCTTTGGACAATAATTTCACTTTGGTAATGGTGCGGTTATTTTTCAGCTTTTTATAAACAAAATAATGCGCATCAGCTTTAGAGGCAATCTGCGGAGAGTGGGTAATGGAAACGACTTGATGATGATTGGATAACTTCCTCAAAATAGCGCCCATTTTCAGAGAAACATCGCCTGAAATGCCGGAATCAATTTCATCGAATATCAAGGTCGGCAAGGGAATAGCCTTTGCCACCAAAGACTTCGTGACCAATGTAAGGCGCGAAAGTTCCCCACCGGAAGCTACATCTTTGATGTGTTGCAAGCGGCTTCCTTTGTTGGCAGAGAAAAGAAAATGCACCTCATCGAGACCCGTAGGGCCGAATTCATCCAATGCCGCAATTTCGACAGAAAACTGCGCATGCTCCATCACCAATTGTGTGAGTAACTTCTTGACTTTCCTTTCAAATCCGGTCACTACCTCCCTTCGTCGCCGGGATAATTCCTTTGCTACTTCGAACAATTGCGCCTCGCGTTCATCAACCTTGGACTCCAGAGCTCTAATTTCGGCAGACAAGTCGCCAAAAGCATCCAAGCGTTCCTGCAAATCCTTTTGAATGGCGAGCAATTCTCCCACCGTCGTCACGTGGTGCTTGTTGAGGAGGCGGTATATCAAATCGAGCCGTGCCTGAATTTCGAGGATGCGCTCGCCGTCGTATTCTGTTTCCCCGGCAATTTTTTCAAATTCATGCGCCACGTCTTGCAGCTCCAAAACCAGCCCTTCAAAACGCCGGAACAGTTCGGGTAAAGATTCGTGAAAGTTTTTTATGCTGCCCATCGAATGCAGTACCTCCTCCAATTGCCCGACTACGGATTGGTCATTTTCACTAAGACACTGAAAGGCTTCTGTCAAAATGCGCTTGATATCTTCGGCATTGGTCAATTTGTTTTGCTCTGTCTCCAATGCTTCCTGTTCGCCTTCCGCCAGATTTGCTTCTCTGAATTCTTTCATTTGAAAGTTCAGAAAATCAATTTCTTTTGCCGCATTTTCGTCTCGTTTCAATAAATCCTCCAGTTGCTTTTTTTCCTGCCGCCAACTTCGGTACAATGTCTGAAAACTTTCCAGCAAGTCTTTATTCGCTGCCAAAGCATCGAGCATTCGCAACTGAAAAGAGACGTTGTGAATATCCCGGCTGTCAAATTGCTGATGCAAATCCAACAGGGCGCTGCAAAGTTGCCGTAGGATGATGAGGTTCACTGGTGTATCATTGACGAAAGCCCTCGATTTGCCGGAAGGGGTCAATTCTCTCCGTACTACGCAGTCCTTTTCGTAATCGATATCATTGTCATCAAAAAAGGCTTGTAGCTTATAGTTTGAAATATCAAAAAAAACTTCCACGACGCACTTTTTCTCCGTATCGTAAAGAACTTTGGTATCAGCTCTTTTGCCCAAAATCAATCCCAATGCACCCAGTAAGATGGACTTCCCGGCACCCGTTTCCCCGGTAATAATGGTTAACCCATCGGAAAAGTTAATCTCCAGATTCTCAATCAGGGCGTAGTTCTTAATATGAAGGCTTCGTATCATCTGCTCTATCCGGGTTCGATTATGGTTGAGACGAATTGGTCGGCAAATTTAACAGATGTTGTCGAATAATTCCTAAGAAGTTTAACAAAGCTCAATTTTTGGAATTAAAACCTTTTCCTAAATTAAAACTCCTATTTTTGCCATGAGGCAAAGAAACGCCGGGATGATTTTTTCCCAAACCCAAGTGTATTTAAAATTTAAAACATGAAAAGAAATAGCTTTTTCTTCTTGTGCTGGTTATTGCTCATAGCCGCCTGTCAAACGGAGACCGAACCTGCTCTGAAACCATTGGATTTATTGCAATATGACATACCCATCACGATTATGGCCCCCGATAGTGCCACCGTCAAAACGATGGATATGGGTGTTTTAAAGGATGTGAGTATCAAAAAAGGCGAAGATTATTATATTCAAATTTATGCCTCCCAAGCCTCCACCAATGATGTCGCCCGGGTCAAAGCCGACCAATTGGCTGAGGTTAAAAACAATCCCTATTTTTCAAAAATAATCGAAGAAGAAGACAGCGGTTTTATCTATGAAATGGTGATTGATTCCTCCAATACCAATTACGGCTTCCGCCACATCCGATTGCAGGGGGATAAGGAGTTTATTTTCCAAACCGGTCTGGTTGGCATGTTTAGTCTGGAGGAGGTGAAACGCATGCTCAATGCGGTAAAGCCCCAATGAAAACAAGTAAACCATGGTCTTTGAAAGTCAATTTGTGAATTCCATAAAAAGATGGAATTCAGTCGTTTAAAAAATGGCGTCGATGCTGTTTATGACTAAAAAGAACTTATTTACTGAAGAAAAAAATCTTCCATCTTTTTCCAAAGGCGGTTTCCTTTTGCCCTGATGGAGAAGGGCTTACCCCATTCGAAAGGTTTTCGAAAATCATGCTTTTTTTTCCGCGGGTTCCTTTTTTCAATTTTCATTTTCCGAAATTTTAGCAGGAGCTAATTCGCCTATTCTTCAAAGCCTAACAATCCGATAATTATGAGCCACAACATTCGCCAAGCCTTTCCATCCCTGAAGCGTCTTTACAAAGGAAAACCACTAATTTACTTCGATGGACCAGCCGGAACGCAGGTACCTGAGTCTGTCATAAAGGCTATTTCCGATTATTACCGGCGGTCAAATGCCAATTCGCACGGGCAGTTCATCACCACCCGGGAAACCGACCACTTGCTTGCCAATGTCCGTCAAAAAGTCGCTGCTTTTCTGGGCGCGGAAGGAGCACATAACGTCTCCTTCGGGCAGAATATGACGACCCTCAATTACTCCCTCAGTCGGGCCATCGGGCGAGTCCTTCAAACGGGCGATGAAGTGCTGATAACCCAATTGGACCACGAAGCAAACAGGGCCCCCTGGCTCAATCTACGCACTCAGGGAGTGGTGGTTCGGGAGGTTCATTTAATGGCTGACGGAAAACTGGACTACGAAGATTTCCGGTCAAAAATCAACGAACGAACCCGTTTAGTGGCTATGGGCTTTGCTTCCAATATCTTCGGCACGGTCAATGAAGTGGAACGCGTCCGGAAGTGGACGTATGAAATGGGAGCGTGGCTTTTACTGGATGCCGTTCATTACGCCCCCCATCTCTCGCTCGATGTGCAAGCGATAGGATGTGACTTTTTGTTGTGTTCAGCTTACAAATTTTATGGGCCGCACGTCGGCATCCTTTATACTCGAACCGGCTTATTGGACGGACTGCCAACCGACTGCCTTCGAACGCAGGAGCAGCAAGCCCCTTATTCTATCGAAACCGGAACCCTGAATCACGCCGCCTTAGCAGGAGTAGGGGCTGCAATCGACTTCATCGCCGGTTTTGGGAAAGGGGACTCCTTGAGAAGCCAATTGGTCAGCGCGTTAGAATTTACCCATGACCGTGAACGCCATCTTGTCCGATTGCTTTTGGATGGGCTGAAAGGACTTCCCGGTATCAGGATTTACGGACCACCCATAGATGCCCCTCGCCGTGTACCCACACTTGCTTTTACCATTGAAGGAAAAACTGCTGCAGAAGTTTGTGCCAATTTGGGAGAACAAGGAATCTGTGCATGGGACGGCCACTTTTACGCGATTCGAGCTGCGGAAGTCTTGGGGCTATTGGAACGTGGGGGCGTCACACGGATGGGGCTTGCCATTTACAACACAGAAGAAGAAGTCGAATATGTGGTGGAAGAAGTCGAGAAAATCGCGAAAACCCAATAAGGGCACTCAGTAATTCAGTGTTACGGAGTTCATGTTTTCGTTTTCATTCTGAAAATCGAAAGGAAATTAATGGAACACCCCTGGCAGCAGGGCCTAATTCTTTGGGAAGTAACTGAAAACGATTTTAAAATTTCACCAAAAAAAAAGGGCTTTCACAAATATTTCTATTTGCGAAAGCCCTTTGAAATTTTTTTAGTGATGAGATTCTCGATTTCAAGCTTCACTCACTAGTTCATAGCGAAATAATAGAACAACTACTAGTAAAATGGTTAAGATGATCATGGGATGAACGTTTAGGATTAATAAAAAATTAAGCTTAGATTACAATTATGTTACTTTATTTTAATGCGTAATATACTATCAATGAACGTACTTTTTCAGGGGAAACAATGCTCAAGTTAAGAAACTTACAAAAACCATGCAAAAAAAATATCAGATTGGAAGACAAAAAATTATATAGTGTAGTAAAAAAGACCTGCCGACGGTACGAATGGGCAGGTCTTTAAAAGAAGGTTAGTCAACCTCTTTGAATTATAGGAAAAGAAAAATTAAAAATTCGAAGCCCCTTCATTTGCTTCATTAAAACGTTTGGTCACTTCCTGCCAATTGATAACATTGAAAAAGGCAGCAATGTAGTCAGGGCGGCGGTTTTGGTAGTTAAGGTAATAAGCATGTTCCCAAACATCGATGCCGAGTATTGGAGTTCCCGAAAGATCATTGACATCCATAAGTGGGTTGTCCTGATTTGGCGTGGAGCAAATGGATAATTTGTCGTTATTATCTACGCAAAGCCATGCCCAACCGGAACCAAAACGGGTGGCCGCTGCCTTTGAAAAGGCCGCTTTAAAATTTTCAAAAGAGCCGAAATCGCTTTGGATAGCCTTGTGAATATTCATCCTCTCAGAAGGTTCTCCTCCTCCGTTGGGAGACATAATTTCCCAATAAAGGCTGTGATTGTAGTAGCCTCCACCATTGTTCCGAACTCCAACTCCGTGTTGGGTTACATTCGCCAAAATATCTTCTATCTTCTTTCCTTCCAACGCAGTACCCGCGATAGCAGCATTGAGGTTTTTGGTGTATCCTGCATGGTGCTTATCGTGGTGAATTTCCATAGTGCGTGCGTCAATGTGGGGTTCCAAAGCATCAAACGCGTAGGGTAAATCGGGAAGTTGAAATGCCATAATTATTGAGTTTGTTTTGTTAAAAAATAAAATTGGATTTTAGTCACTTTTTCAGGCTAGTTTGCTGCTAAAATCAAAACCAAAGCCGGACAAAATTAATAAAATTGACCGCATGAAATAGACAACAAAATACGAATTTTAAAAAAATCGGGTTTTCGCAGTCGGAAGAAAGAGAACTGTGGCTGCCTTTTAGAAATAGTTTTGTTTGTAAAACCATCGTTATCTCGAACTCCCAAGGATGTTCCAAGCCATTCCCGGCAAATTTTAGTTCCTTTCCTGGGCAACCCTTTCTTCACAGATTGCACCGTAGGGTTAGCGCTTTTAAATTTTTTTAAAAGTAATTTTCTAACCAAAAAAAGTAAATACAATGAAAAATTTATGGGTATTAATCTTGGCGATTGTTTCCGTCAGCCTGATAAGTTCCTGCCAAAAAGAAAAGCAGGAATTAACTGACGACCAACTTGTGGAAGAAATTGCCTTTTCCCAAACCAAAGAAGTAATTGCCCCGGCTGATTTGCCGGTTCCATCATCCACTTATGTTGAAGACAACCACTTTGAAACATACATCGAGACGGCGAATAGGGTGAAAGACAGAGGGTTCGAAGTAATTTTAGGGGATGAAGAAGTCGTCTATTTTGACATGAGTGGACGTCACTTGGTTACGGACAGAGGACCGTTTTCACACGGCCCGTGTGGGCGAAGCAAACCCGTCGGCATTGACCGCTTGCCCCTCTCTATTATTGATTTCGTAGCTGAAAATTACCCGGACAACGTTATTAGACGAGCCAAGAAAAAAGGCGACAACCTCTTTTTTATTAAATTGGACAATCGCATTATTTTAATCTTTGACGGTCAAGGCAATTTCCTGGAAGCAACCGTCATATTTTTCCACTGCCGCCCCTTAGGCCTTCCCATGGATGTGGAAAACCTGCCCGAAGTTATCGTTTCCTTCATCAATGACCATTTTTCAAACGCTGAAATCAAGGTCGCTTTCCATAAATCCAATGGGACCATCATCGTGGGCCTTTTCATCGATGGGGGACGAAAAATTTTGGTTTTTGACGCTGATGGCAATCTTATTTTCGAACGCCCTTGAATTTGAAGTACTGCCCTAATTCCCCATCTATTGATTCGTAGAAAAATGGGGGGAATATTCCCAAATTCACCGCAGCAGGGACTTTATAAATCGAAGTAAATAAAGTAATTTTCATCGCAACCTGACTGAAAGGAGTGATTTGGCCCCGTGCCAGGTCACTTTTTTTATCCGCCCGTGAAGGAAAGCATCACATACAGGACGATTCCGAGAATTAAGAGGGTAGCGGCAATATCCCAAAAGTTGAAACTCGCCTTGTTCGCGGCTTTTTGCTCCGGGCTTAGGGTTCCAAAAGTTAGGCCAAGAAGTTTACTCTCAGAAGGTTTTTCGGTCATTAGACTAACAGCAATTGTCAAAGCCACGCAGAACAGAAACAGGTACACCGCAAAGGTCAGGAAATTCATGTCGGCGAAGGTGAACCAAAAACCATTCAAAGCATCTTTGTTCAGCTCTAATATTAAGCGCAATGCTCCCAACAATAGTCCGCCAATGAGGGTCGCCAAAGCCCCTTTAGAATTGATGCGTTTAGAAAAAATTCCAAGCAGAAAAACAGCCGTGACGGGCGGTGCAATGTAGGATTGCACGGATTGCAAATATTCGTACAATACGCCTGAGATATTTTGCATGACGGGAATCCATGCAATACCCAGGATGACAACTATAGTAGTGGCAATTCGTCCGACCGTAATCAGATTTTTTTGAGAAGTATTGGGTCGCAATTTCGCATAGATGTCCACGGTAAAGAGGGTGGAACAAGAGTTGAAAACCGAAGCCAATGAACTCATCAATGCAGCCAGCAATCCCGCAGCTACCAAGCCTCTCAGTCCTACGGGAAGAACATGCTGCATTAGAGCGGGAAAGGCCTTGTCCGAAGATTCCAGCTCCAACTGTCCGGTATTGGAAAGCGCTAAAGCAATGACGCCGGGGATGAGAAAAATGAAAACGGGCAGGAGTTTCAGGAAGCCCCCCCAAATTGCTCCTCTCCGGCCAGCTTGAATATTTCGAGCCGCCAGTGCCCTTTGAACGATGTATTGGTCGGTACACCAATACCAAACGCCCACGATGGAACTTCCAAAAAGTAAACTCGGCCACGGAAAATCGGGGTCTGTCGCCGGCCGCCAAATGTTAAAATGCTCGGGTCCTACGGCTGCCTTGAGGTTAATCCAGCCTCCAATTTCCTGCCACCCCAATACCGTAATAGTCCCTGCCCCCAAAACAAGAAGGATAGTTTGGAGGGTTTCGGTGTAAACCACCGCACGCATACCGCCCAAAACGGTGTAAATCCCGGTGAGAACGACGGTGATTAGCGCCCCTGTCCAAAAATTGATGCCGAGTAACTCAGAGATGACAATGCCCCCCGCATACACGGAAACTGAAACTTTGGTCAACACATAGCCGATTAGAGAAAAAACAGAAAGAAACCAGCGCGCTTTGGAATTGAATCGCCGCTCCAAAAATTCTGGCATAGTGAACACGCCACTTCTGGCATAAAAGGGCAAAAATACCCAACCCAGCAGCAGCACAATCCAGGCGTGCAATTCAAAAATGAGCAGGGGCATTTTGTCGGAAGCACCCGTTCCGGCAAGGCCAACGATGTGTTCACTGCCAATATTGGAAGCAAAAATAGAAGCCCCTACGATGAACCAACCTACATTTCTACCGGCGAGGAAGTAATCCTCGGCATCTTTTTGCTTTTGCAAAATGACCCAAATCGCAATGCCAAAAAGGACCACAAAATAAAGCCCGATGACTACCCAATCCAATGTTTCCAATCCTACCATAGCCTAAGTTCAATTAGGAGAAGCTCCTCCATAAAACTTTTGGTCGTCACTGGGAACGACTTTGTTAAAGTCCTAAAGTAGAACTAAATATAGTGGTTGATAATATTTTCAAAAAGTTCTTGCCTGCCGCTTCGAAGCGGCGGTTCCTTTTTTTCTTTAGCCATAACAGCCAATTGTTCCAATGTTAAATTTCCGCTTTCAAAAGATTTGCCCCGGAGCGTAGTGAAGGAGCTGTAACGCTCCTGCCGAAGCCGTTTGTAATCCGAATGCTCCAAAATGTGGTATGCCACCAAGAGCGCTCTGGCAAAAATGTCCATGCCTCCGATATGAGCATGAAAAAGGTCCTCCAGGTCGGTTGAATTTCTGCGGGTTTTGGCGTCGAAATTGATGCCTCCACCTTGCAGACCGCCAGCTTCCAGGAAGACCAACATGGCTTCCACCAGCTCGTAAATATTATTTGGAAATTGGTCTGTGTCCCAGCCGTTTTGGTAATCTCCCCTATTGGCATCCATGCTTCCCAACAAACCTGCGTTGGCGGCCACCTGCAACTCGTGCTGAAAACTGTGTTGGGCTAAGGTCGCGTGATTCACCTCGATATTTAGTTTGAAATCATCCAATAAATCGTATTCCCGCAGAAAGCCTATCACCGTGGCGGCATCAAAATCGTACTGGTGTTTAGACGGCTCCATGGGCTTGGGCTCAATCAAAAAAGTACCGGTGAAGCCTTGTCTCCGGGCGTAGTCTTTTGCCATATGGAGGAAGCAGGCCAGGTGGTCGAGTTCCTTTTTCATGTCGGTATTCAACAAAGACATATAGCCCTCTCGGCCACCCCAAAAGACGTAATTTTCGCCTCCTAATTTTATCGTAGCATCCAGTGCATTTTTTACCTGCGCCCCTGCATAAACCACTATATCGAAGTCGGGATTGGTTGCTGCCCCATTCATATATCGGGGGTTGGAAAAGAGATTGGCGGTACCCCAAAGCAATTTCACACCGCTGCTTTTTTGCTTCTCAAGGGCATAATCCGAAAGGCGTTCTAACCTCCTTTGCGACTCTGAAAGCGTAGCCCCCTCCTGCACGAGGTCAAAATCGTGGAAGCAGTAATAGGGTATCCCCATTTTTCCGATGAACTCAAAAGCGGCATCCATTTTGTCCTTGGCCTGTTGAATCGGGTTCTTGGCAGTCAGCCATGGAAAATTTTTGGTGGGAAAGCCAAAAGGGTCGCTACCGGTGCCGCCCAGGCTGTGCCAATAAGCCACCGCAAATTTGAGGTGGTCTTTCATGCTTTTGCCACCAAGCAAGCGGTTTTCATCATACCATTTAAAAGCCAGGGGGTTGTCAGAATCTCTTCCTTCGAAGTTTATTTTTTCGATTCCTTTAAAAAATTCTTTCTCTCCCAGAACCACCTTAACACCTTGATTTTCATCACTTTTTTTTGAATTCATATTCGTTGTTTTGTAGTTTCTCAAAACTTGTTGCGGCAAAGTAAGGAGGTCACTTCAAGTAAGTTCCTTGCTTGAAACGATGGAAAGTGGAACCTTTATTTATGCTCTAGCTCAATGAACAGACCTTAAAATCCTTTCCAGGTCGGTCTTCCATGTTTGATAGGCTTGTCGATAAGCGTCCCTGTTTGCTATAGGCTCATAGGTTTTCACTACCTCATTGCTGCATAGCGCATCTTCCAGAGAACCATAGATTCTCGTTGCCACCCCTGCTGCTTTTGCAGCGCCGACGGCCCCTGTGGTCGCAATCAAATTAATTTGGCAACCCGTCAAATTGGAAATGGTACTGGAAAATGTTTCAGATAAGAACAAATTGTCATTGCCCACTTTGATGGTCTCCACAGCAAGCCCCATTTGTTTAAAAATATTCAATCCATACACAAAGGAAAAAGCGATGCCCTCCAGAGCAGCCCGGCAAATATGCGCACGGCTATGCCGGTTAAAGTGTAAATTGATGATGTGAGCACCCAGGTTTTTGTTGCCCAAAATGCGCTCGGACCCATTGCCAAAGGGGATGATTCGCAAGCCGTCCGAATTGACCGGTACGGAATTAATCATTCGCTCCATATCGTCGTAAGAGGTTCCTTCGTTCGCCATTTGCTGTTTTACCCAGCTATATTGAATGCCTGCACCATTGATGCAAAGCAGAACGCCTATCCGTGGGTTTCCCTTGTTGTGATTGACGTGGACAAAACCATTTACGCGCGATTCGGGGTCAAAAACAGGCTGATCTAAAACTCCGTACACCACCCCGGAGGTGCCGCCCGTGGCCGCCACTTCACCGGAATTTAACACATTGAGAGCCAGGGCATTATTGGGTTGATCTCCTGCCCGGTACGCCACCGGAATACCTTGGCAAAGCCCCGTTTCTTCAGCAGCTTTTTTTGTTAATTCCCCTTGAAGAGAAAAGGTGGGAACCACTTCCGGAAAAAGATTTTCATCGAATTGAAAATAGTCCAAAACGAGGTCGGCTATCGCATTTTTTTTAAAATCCCACAAGATGCCCTCCGACAGCCCCGATGCAGTTGTTGCCACTTCTCCCGTCAATTTCATTGCGATATAATCGCCGGGCAATAGCACCTTATATACCTGCTCGAAAATTTGCGGTTCTTCGTTCTTTACCCACTTCAATTTTGAAGCGGTGAAATTGCCCGGAGAATTGAGCAAATGCTTCAAGCATTTTTCTTCTCCAATATCAGCGAAAGCCCTGTTGCCAATATCAACCGCCCGGCTATCGCACCAAATGATCGAAGGGCGCAACAACTGGTAGTTTTTGTCAATCAAAACCAACCCGTGCATCTGATACGAAATGCCAATTCCCCGGATTTTCGAAGGTGAAATAGAATGTTGATTCAATAATTTTTTCGTAGCGAGGCATAGATTATTCCACCAAACCTCCGGCTGCTGTTCGGCCCAACCGCTTTGTCGTGAAATTATGTCCATGTCCCTTTCAGGGCACCGAACGAGCGCCACTAATTCATGCGTACCAGCATTTATTAGCGCTGCCTTTATCGTGGAACTTCCAATATCATATCCCAACAAATACATAAAATAGGGTCCTTTATTATGTTATGCTAAAGGTAGTCAAAATTAAAAATTTCGCTTTCGACATCCCGGAGTATTGAAAAAGTCCAAGTTGTTCATTTTTTGAAATTAATAAAGCAGGATTTTTCAAATATTATTTTTGGAAAATGTAATTTTTTTCAATACTTTTGGGCGTGGACCTTTCTAACGATAAAAACTTTGTTGGCATCCTTCATATTTTCACAAAAAATTATCTAAAGTCTCTCCCTTGTTCATTAATCCAATAATTTGACAGCGGACATCCCGTTTTGAAAATTAAACACCCCATGAATTATGAGAAGCAAAATTAACGCCCCGCAATTTGATGTAACGATTGCATTCATTCTTTTTATCATTTGCTGCATCCTTTCCTTTCTCAGAAATCCAATTCCACCAGTTGATTTTTCCAGCCTTCCATTTTAGGAACCAGGTAAAGGAACCAAGGAAGAATTGTAGAATTCTTTATAGTCTTCAAAACGTTCCCCGCAAAGCCATAATGAAATTGCGACCGGCAGCGCTTACGCCCGAAGAGAAAGGGCGATAATGAACATCCGAAATATTTTCAACGGCAAAATCGAAGGTGAGTTTTTGACTAAGTTGCCAGGAAGTGTAAAGATTATAGGTTGTCCAGGAGAAGGTTCCGTCAAAAACAGTTTTTCCTTCTGAGTTCTTGTGCGAAAAGGCTTGTTCAATGTTGTCGGAAGACCCGGTTCGCTGAATTTCCAGGCCGCCATTACTGTTCAGGGCAATATCAGTGATTGCGTAGTTTTTGATTTTTTTCCTTACATTGTAGCGGGCAACGGCAGAAATCTTGAATTTTTTCGCCTGATAAGTAAGGCTGCTTTGCCCATAAAGAGGCGGAATATGAGCGAAAGGAAGGAGGGTATCAATGACCGCATTGCCCTGCTCATCCTGCTTTTTGAATCGGCTTCTACCTTTTGTAAAGTTGATGCCCGATTGGAGCTTCCAACCCGGGGCAATAGTTAGCCGGACATTGCCAGAAACCCCAAAAACATTGGCCTTCCTTTGATTCTGGTTCGACAAGGTTTTTAAATTCTCACCCTCTATTATCAAGAGGTTGGAGCCATCGGGAAGCGTGTCGGCAGACCGGACAATGGCATCCCGGAGATGGGTGTAGAAGCCGGTTGCACTAATTTCGAAGGCCGTTTCCCGCGAATTATTAAGCGCACCAAAACCTTTGGCAACCGTCATTTCTCCATTCACAGAACGTTCCGGCCTTAGCGAAGGATTCGGAATGGTGACGAAGCCGTTTTTCTCCCGCACCTTTGAAAAATCGTCGATGTTGGGGGAGCGAAAAGCCGAAGAACCCAACCATCGCATGCGCCAATGATCCTTGGTGTGAAGAGTCAATCCTACTCCCCAGCTCAAGTTGTTATTCTCGGTTCCAATGCCACTTAGATAGGAGTCAGGCCAGCTGACGAGGTTGTTCGAACTAAAGCGAGAATGCAGGCCGACGCGGGAATATCGAAGCCCGGCGTTGGCATGTATTATGGAATCTCTGCTTTTCCAGCTATAGTTCATATAAACACCCAACGAACTCATCCGGTTACCCCGGGCAGGGTATCGGGTGAGAACATCGCGGGAAATGGATTCATTGTCCAAATTTATTCTCCCCGCTTTGGAAGTCACCTTGTTATAGCTAAAATCAATGCCATAAGCCAGTTGATCTCTGCCGGAAGCATCTAGCTTTTTGTCAAAATCGGCAGTAAACGAATAGACAAAAACATCTTCAAGATTAAAGGTCCGATGAGTTGCATTCAATTTTCTTTTGTGCCGGTCTTCGTCAATTTTTTGAAAAGAAGCAATTAGGGTCGTTTTGTCGAAAAACAGATTGGGCGTTGAAACTTCGCTTCGCAGAGAAGCCAAGAGTCTTTTTTGAGGGCCGTAGAACCATTCTGCAAATTTCAATTCCCTTGCAGAACTGAGGGTATCGGTCAAGCGGTCGTAACGCGGAACGTTGCCGGTGGTGGAATATTGCAGGTTGGCTATCAGGTTGAAATTTTGGTTCGGTTGAAAGCGCAGTTTTTGTAAAAAATCAACCTGCGCGAAACCCGTTTCAATTTGGACATCCCGATTCGAAAAATTCTCCATCACCTCATCTTTGTTGCCTACGCGTTTCACATAAAACGAGCGTTTCCCGAAATCAGGTTGCTCTTTTGGACGCCTGTTTCCCGCCTCCAAATCGCCGTAATCGGTGAAGGTGAGGCTTGTCAGCAAGCCCCATTTTCTTCTTCCGAAATTGAAGTCTGCATGAATACTTTTCTCATTATTGGCGCTCGAATAGCGGCTGTAGGCGTCGGTTTCAAGGAGCTGCCCGCTGGTAGAATCTCCATCAAAATACAGCTTAGGATTTTTGGAGCGAAAATGCACCACCCCACCCAACGCACCGCTTCCATAAATAAGGGACCCGGGTCCGAAAATCACTTCCATCCGCTCCAGCATCGCGTTATCAACCGTGATGGAATTTTGCAAATGCCCCTCCCGGTAAATCGCGTTATTCATTCGCACCCCGTCCAATACCAACAACACCCGGTTCGCTTCGAAACCCCTGATGATAGGGCTGCCACCCCCCATTTGGCTTTTTTGAACGAACACCTCTGCGTGGTCGCGCAGCGCGTCGGCGGCTGTTTGGGCATTGGTGAAAGCAATGTCTTTTTTATCGATTTTTTGAATTCGGTAGGGCACGTTATCCGGCAAGTCGTCCCGTCTTCCAATTACCGTTATTTCCGCCAATTGGCTTACTTCGGGAAATAATTGAATGATGCCGTGGCGTTTTTTGATTTCGTGGAAAGTCAGCCTCAGACTTTGATACCCAATAAAACTGAAGTATATCTTGTCGTGGTCGCTTAGCTCTTTTAAAATTACTTTGCCCTGCGGGTCGGTCGTTTCGGCTACTCTGGTCTGGTCCTTTGTGTACACGTTTACGCCAACTAATGGAGAACCCTTTTCATCGATGACGGTCACTTCAAAATCCATCTCATCCGGGTAAATATTGGTCGAAAAGGCTAAAAAGGAGAATTGACATAAAAAGAAAGGAATGCCAAATCGCAGGTAAAACGGTTGCAGAATGTGCGAAAGTTTCCTTTTGAACATGGCATGTGGGTAAAGTACCGTCATTATGATGGCTATTGTTTTGTATCAACTCGAATAGCCAAGTTCGCTTTCAGGGTAAAATTCGGCAAGGAAAAAGCACAATTTAACAAAACATAAGGAAATGATTTATGCTTTACCATGGTTGCATTTCGGAAGTTTAATCGTGAAAGTAGTGCCTTCATTGACAACCGATTTTTTGACGAAAATGACCCCCGAGTGGTACTGTTCGATGATGCGTTTGGCAAGAGAAAGACCTAAGCCCCAGCCTCTTTTTTTGGTACTAAATCCGGGTTCAAAAACGGTCTTGAATTTAGAGGGTGGAATGCCCTTTCCCGAATCGCTGATGTCTATGAAGACGTGGTCTTTGTCTTTGTAAACTTCCGCGCTGATTTTGCCATTTCCTTCCATGGCATCGAGGGCGTTGCGAAGGAGGTTTTCGACTACCCAATCAAAAAGATGCGGGTTGATATTTACCGGAAGAGGAGCAAGTTCGTTGGAATTGGGAAACTCGAAGATAATTCTTTTCGAGGCGCGCCGCTGCATGTAGGTCCTGCATTTTGCCAATTCATCAAATACATTTACCGGCTGCAATTTCGGGGCAGAACCGATTTTGGAAAAACGGTCCGCAATCAACTCCAACCGGGTGACATCATTTCGCAATTCCTTCAATATTTCTGCAACTTCTTCATCCTCTTCCCGAATGCCTTTCAAGTGTTCTATCCACGCCACAATGCCGGAAATCGGCGTCCCCAATTGATGTGCCGTTTCTTTCGCCATGCCCACCCAAACGCGGTTTTGTTCGGCGCGCCGGGCAGAACTGAAGCCGAGGTAGCCAAAGGCAATAAATCCGGCGATTAAAATAAATTGAAGGATGGGGTAGTAGGTCAGCAATTTCAAAATGAAAGAGTGCTCAAAGTAAAGAAACACCTTCCCACTAGGGTTGGAAACGACGATGGGTTCCTGCTTTGAATCTTTGAATTCCGCCAGCTTTTTTTCCCTGAAAACCCGGGACGTATCTTTTTTTTCACCAAAATTGATGGCCGACTCAGGCACACCTGCCTCATTGACCAAAAGAAGAGGAATCGTGGTATTGGAAGTGACAAAATTCGTCAGAAAAGTGACGTCGCAATCTAACTCGTCGTAACTGGTGAAGGAAAGCTGCTCCATGGCAAGCTTTAGTTGCTCCACTTTAATGCGTTCTTCTTTAGCCAGCTTATCCGTCAGGTATTTTGTGATGAAAACAGAAATGCCCACGATGGCCAACCCGGCCAATACCAAATACCACTTCCACCTCGATTTTTTTGAATAAATGTCCATTCGAAATTCCGGTTAATTTGACAGGGCTTTTAAAAATGCTTCCGCTCGTCGCTGCGCATTTTTTCGCGTATTGACATAAAAAAAGTTCAAG
The DNA here is from genome assembly GCA_964549665.1 of uncultured Saprospiraceae bacterium. Taxonomy (GTDB): domain Bacteria; phylum Bacteroidota; class Bacteroidia; order Chitinophagales; family Saprospiraceae; genus CAZJYF01. The sequence continues at coordinate 5,097 of CAZJYF010000011.1, read as the reverse complement.
TCAGCAATGTGGTAACTCCTCGTCAGGAAAAGAAAACTACCAGGAAACTTGGGTTTATCTACCCACAGCAATCCGTCGTGGATTTGGGCATCCACTAAATGAGGGTAAACCACATTGAATTTCCGCAGCACAGTTCCCTCATTCAGTTCTTTGGGTGCAAAAGTTTCGTCGGTTGTCCAAGTCAGGGGGTTGGTCACGGCCGTGTGATTGTTTTTATGGTAAAAATGCTTTGGGTAATATCCCTTTTTGAAAGTACGCCAAGAACAATAGCAGCCGGTTTCGTCCGCTGATTCACAGACTTTGATACTTTTAAAGTCTTCATTAGAAACGGGCCAGCCAATGAGGTAGGCTGCTACGAGTTGTTTTTGCAAATCCGTGCCGTCAAAAAATTCCTGCAACAGGCGAAGGGCATGTACCGTTCCCTGACTGTGAGAGGCAATAATGATGGGCCGGCCTTTATTGAAATGCTTCAGATAGTATTCAAAAGCTGCTTTAATGTCTTGATAAGCAAGCTCATATGCTTTGTTCACAGCCGCTTTTTCTTTTTCTTTTTTTGCGTAAAAAACGTGCAAATGAGCCTGCCGGTAGCGAGGGGCATAAACCCTTCCCGCTCCATTAAAGATACTCGCCTGATTGAGAATAGCTCTTTGGTCGGTCGTTTGATTCAACTTTTCATCTTCGAGCGAAGCATTCCAACTTTTTTGGCCCCGTTCACCGATATAGGTGGTGGGGTGGAGGAAAAAAACGTCAACTTTGGCAGTAGCCTGCCTGTCTTTGAAAGTGCCATTGGGCGTTCTGTCGGCGGGGTCAGTTTTGTCTGGCAAGGCAGCCCAATGCTCCGGTTTTGAATAATCCGGTGGACCCGGTTTATCCGGCGGGTTAAAAGGACCTTTGGGTTTTACGGAACAAGACATCAGACTGGCAGTGGTCAGGAAGAACCAAAAAAACGATTTTTTCATCCTTTGCTTTTTGCAAAAGTAAAATTAAAAAACAAAACGCCCATAAATTCCACCAATGACCAATGACTAATGACCAACAATGTACATTGGCTACTTCTTTCTCGCGCATTGTTAGAAAATGTTACATAATGTTTACCTTTGGTCCGAATTTTTTCCCTTTTGGAAAAGCTCCCAATGTAAAGAGATTGCCAAAATTTGCCATTTGTTAAGTTACTGAAAACCACATTTTTATAAAAAAACCAGCTAAAGATGAATATTGCTGTTGTTGGTACGGGCTACGTCGGATTGGTTACGGGGACTTGTTTTGCCGAAATGGGCAATAAGGTCATTTGCATAGACATCGATGAGGAAAAAGTGAAACGAATGCAGGAAGGGGAGGTTCCCATTTACGAACCCGGCTTGGATATTCTTTTCGAGCGAAACGCCAAGCAGGGCCGCTTGCATTTTACCTCCTGTTTGGATGATGCAATTGCCGCTGCCCAAATCATTTTTCTGGCTCTTCCCACCCCTCCCGACGAGGACGGTTCGGCCGATTTGAAATACATCTTGGGGGTGGCGGCTGATTTATCCAAAATCATTAAAGACTATAAAGTAATCGTAGATAAAAGTACCGTGCCTGTCGGAACGGCGGAGAAAGTTCGAGCTGTTCTCGCGAAAGGGGTCGATGAAGACTTATTCGACGTGGTGGCCAATCCCGAATTTTTGCGCGAGGGCGTCGCCGTAGATGATTTTCTCAAACCCGAACGCGTGGTCATTGGCACTAAATCCGAGCGGGCAAGGAAGATAATGACCCAACTGTACCGTCCTTTTGTCCGGCAGGGAAACCCGATTATTATAATGGATGAACGCTCGGCTGAGATGACCAAGTACGCTTCTAATTCATACCTCGCCGCGCGCATTTCCTTCATGAATGAAATAGCGAATTTATGCGAAAAAGTTGGGGCGAATGTGAATATGGTCAGAAAGGGAATGGGGAGTGATTCTCGAATTGGAAAGCGCTTTTTGTTTCCGGGGGTAGGCTACGGCGGAAGCTGCTTCCCCAAAGATGTGCAGGCTTTGGCAAAGACGGCTGAAAAGGTAGATTATGATTTTAAAATATTAAAAACCGTCATGCAGGTCAACCGGCGGCAAAAGCAGGTGCTTGCTGAGAAAATTAAAGCCTATTTTGGGCAAAATTTGACCGGCAAAACCATCGCCATTTGGGGCTTGGCTTTCAAGCCAAATACCGACGACATTCGAGAAGCCCCCTCTCTCTACATCATGGAAGAACTCCTGAAAGAAGGAGCCATCATCAAAGCCTTCGACCCCGAAGCGATGGAAAATGTGCGCACCCAATTTGGCGGTCAGGTTTTGCTGGCAGCCGATCAATACGAAGCCCTCATCGATGCCGATGCCCTGGCCATCATTACCGAATGGAGCGTCTTTCGAACCCCGAGTTTTAAGGTGATGAAAGAATTGCTCAAAAATCCCGTCATCTTTGACGGACGCAATCTTTACGACCTCGAAATGATGGAAGAGCAAGGCTTTTACTATGAGAGCATCGGCCGGGATAAGGTAACCTAATGGCGGCAGCCTATGTATTCCAAAGGTGGCATTTTCATCGCAAAGTGCCACTTTTTTTTGGGAGAGAGAGGGTGAGAGATGAAAGAAATGTGAAATCCTCACTTCTCTAGCCCTCTCACTCTCTCCCCTTCTCACCCTTCTGAAAAAATTGTTTCTTTGCCAATAATTAAGGTCCCACCCTGCGATAATCTAACATTAAAACCTGCGTTATTACCAAAAAAATCTTTATGAAGCTATACGCTGCAAAACTTTCCTTCCCTTTTTCGGGGCAGCTTTTTTTGAAAAAAGTGTTGCCTGTGTTTTGCTTTATCCTGACCATTTTCTTTTTTGCGTGCAATAATGCTAATTTGGAGACGGTGGTGAATTACGATGAAAATGGAAATTTAATCGAAAAATACACCCGCCGAAAAGAGCTGCATTTGAAGCAGGGACTTTACACCGCTTATTACCCAGATGGAAGCTTAAGAGAAGAATCCCGGTACGAAAAGGATACCCTGAACGGGGAACGAAAACTTTACTACGAAACGGGCCAATTGCAAATCCTTGAAAATTATAGCCGCGGCCAATTCGAAGGGATTTACCAAGCCTTTTACGAAAATGGACAATTGGAACAAGAAGGCACTTATGTGGCCAATGAAATGAGCGGCGATTGGAAACGGTATTACGATACCGGCGAACTGATGGAGGTGGTGTCCTTTAAAAACAATGAAGAAAACGGGCCTTTTAAAGAATATTACAAAAATGACCAGCTAAAAACGGAGGGGACCTATCTCGGTGGCGATTTTGAGCAAGGCCTGTTGAAAAAGTTCGACGAAAATGGCGACTTGGTTCAAAAGATGCAATGCGATCATGGCATCTGCCGGACGATTTGGACGAAAGAAAAAGGGGATATTCCGCTCGATAAAAAATACGATGAACTAATTAGCAAGGTCAAAGAGTTGGATGCGCATTAGAAATGCCAAAAATCTTTTATCTTTTATCAAATGTCTGATTTTTCTAATTATGAACAAAAATTTACTTTTTTATACCCTTGTTTTTTTTAGTTATTCTCTTGATGCACAGATAGTTGGAGGCAACAATGTATATGAATTTTTAAATTTATCACCCTCCGCCCGCGTGACCGCTTTGGGTGGCAATCTCATCACTGTTCGGGACGATGACGTGAGTTTGGCATATGCCAATCCTGCCCTCTTGAATCCTCTAATGGACAATCAAATAGCCTTCAATCAAAGTTTTGACCTGGCCGATATTTCGCATGGTTATGTGGCCTATGGGAAATACATCAAAAAGTGGGATGCGACCGTCCACGGTGGCATTCAGTATATTTCCTTTGGCACCTTCGACCAAACCGACGTGATAGGCAACGTTATCGGAACCTTTAAAGCCAACGAATATGCCATCACTTTTGGGGCAGGTAAGACCTTGTATGAACACCTCTCGGTTGGGGCTAATGTGAAACTCATCACCTCCCAATTCGAAAGCTATAATTCGTTGGGAATCGCCGGCGACTTTGCCGTCCTTTTTCACGACACCGTCCACATGCTGAATGTGACCATTTTGTTCAAAAATGTCGGCACTCAAATAACGACTTTTACCCCCGGAAACAATGAACCGCTTCCTTTCGAAATACAGGTTGGCGTCTCCAAAAAACTGCCGCATCTGCCCTTCCGGTTCTCCATCATTTACAACAACCTGCAACGATGGAATGTGCTCTTCAACGACCCTAATTTGCAGCAAAACACCTTCTTCTTCGGAGAGGCGCCCCCCGTCAATAACAATGATTTTCTGGACAACCTCGTCCGCCATTTTGTCTTCAACGGGGAGTTTCTTTTTGGAAAAAAAGAAAACTTCCGCGTGCGGGCGGGCTATAGCCAAATCCGAAGGAAGGAATTGGAGGTGCGCAATATCCGGAGCCTGACGGGCTTCTCTTTTGGCTTTGGCATGAAAGTGAAACGCTTCCGATTCGATTTCGGTCACTCCTTTACCCACACCGCAGGTGGACCGAGCCACTTTAGTGTTTCCACTAATCTGAAGGAGTTTAAAAGGCGTTGATTTAATACTATTCGTTCTTTGACAAATCGTGTGGTAAAACTGAAGAATATAAATTCTCCGCTGACAACCCTTTTGCAAGCAATTGAAAATCAGTTAACTACCTTTTAGATAGCGGAGAATTTATATTCTCCGGCTCATTCGACAAACGATTTGTCAAAGAACGAAACTTCTTTTTGCCTGAACGACGCAGCCTTCAACAAAAACATTCCTATCTGTCAAGTTTCCCTACTAAAAGATTGGGTTGGGCAGCAGCATTTTGAAGGAACTCATTTTTTGGTGAGGGGGTCTGTTGAAAAGAGGAATTGGTAAAGAGTCATTCTAAATAAATGATACATCATGGGATATTACCAACCTGAGATATAAAAATGCACGTCTATTGTAATAGCTGGAAAAGGTTTATTATTTTGTCTTCAACGGCTTACTTTTAAACTTAACCCTAAATGAAAAGAGCAGCAACAATAGCCTTCATAGTTTTCCTGTCAATACCTTCTATTGGGCAGGACAGCCTGAAAACAAAATGGGT
>CAZJYF010000010.1:0-22384 GCA_964549665.1 uncultured Saprospiraceae bacterium | reverse complement strand
GGTGTGTAGGTGTGTAGGTGTGTAGGTGTGTAGATTGTCCCATCAAACAGTCAAACCATCATACCACCAAACCATCATACCATCATACCATCATACCATCATACCTACTTAAACGACTTATCCAGGCACTTGAACTGATCTTTTAAAAAGTCGACTTCATAGACTTCGTAATCTTCATAGCCGGAACTCCAAACGACTCGAACTTTATCCACCTCTTCTTTGCGCAGGAGTTTTTCCTGACCCGTATTTATGGCGTACTGCCCCCTGTAAATAAAACTCTTGAGTTTAGAATCATACATGCCCGAATCTTCGATTTTGTTTTGCAGCCGGATTGCTGTGCCATCCAACAATTTGATGGTCAGTGTGCTGTTTTGCGGCAAAGAACCGAATGACCGTTTCGCATTTGGAGAAACGATGATAAACTCCAAATTGAGAAAACGAAAACCACCTTCCATGGAAACCAAGTTCCCCAAACAGGTGAGGTACTCTGTATTTGGCAAATACTTTCTCAGGGCATCGGGGGTGTGATTAAAAAAAATTTGGGGGGCAACTTCCCGGTGCAGCTTTCCGGTAAATTCATCTTTCCCCACGAAAAGCATCCGGCACTCCAGTGGTGGCGGATGCCGAATCAGGTCTTCGGCAGGGTCGTATTCTTTAAAACGTTTTTCCGGTGGTTGGGGAGAAGTAACTTCTGGAACAAATTCTCCAACACCTATTTCCTCCTTTAACTTCTTTGAAGAACCATCCTTTTGCTTCCCTGCTTCCCGTTGATTAGCCAACATTCGGTCCCGGCGGTCCATCTTCATGAAAATCATCTTCTCGAGAATATCCGCCTCTCTTTCTATTTCAATATGTTGATTCAGCAGATAGTCTTCCACTCTGTAAGTTTTCTGGAGCTGCAGTCGCAACAAATCCAATTCCGATTCCGGGGTCATTCCCTCTTCTCTTAAAACGTCGAAATTCAGCTCCAACTTTTTCTTCTTCAATTGAACGGAAACCAATTCTCTTGCCAATCGTTTCTCAGAAGCCCGTGCCCGTTCTGCCGCCAAAATTGCCTCTTTCAAAGAAACTTCCGAATGGTTTAGTGCTGTCGCCTCGTCAATATCTGATATTGTTTCTTCCTCCCCTTCACCGCCGGATTCATCGAACAGCAAGGATTCATTCTCTTCTTGGTGGAAATATTTCCAACGCCCATCGGGGTAAGCGATTATTTTCTCTCCCCTGTCATTGGTAATAATTTCCTGTGCCGAAGCAGGTTGAGCCAAAACCAACATCCCAAATATTGAAAGCAAGAAATTTTTTCTAAATTGCATGGTTGTGGGTTTCATTCAAATGCAATGTGAATTTAAACACTTCAATTGAAGAAATTCAATTTAAGGAAGGACTTTGTTCCTGAATCCTTTGAAAATTAAAATTCCATTCCTACTCAACCAAAATTGCCAGAAATGAAGAAGTCAATCATCTTAATTTCAGTCATTTTTTTAATGCTTGCCAGTTGTGATTCCTTTTTAAATAACTCCAAAACAGTCGATAATTTTAAAAAAATACCCGTGCAATACCCCAAGACCTTTCGAGACACTGCCGTCGTCGACAACTACTTCGGCAAGTTGGTCGCTGACCCTTACCGTTGGCTGGAGGATGACCATTCGGAAGATACCAAACGGTGGGTTAAGTCCCAAAACAGGGTGACCTTCAACTATCTCGACCAAATTCCTTACCGGAATGCCATCGAAAAGCGATTGACCGAATTGTGGAATTACGAACGCTATTCCACCCCATTCAAAAAAGGAGGCAAATATTATTTTTTCAAAAATGACGGCTTGCAAAACCAAGCTGTTCTTTACGAACAGGAAAGTCTCCATTCCGCTCCTAAATTAGTGCTCGACCCAAACAAGTTTTCAGTCGATGGTACGGCTTCCATGGGTGACTACGGGTTTTCAAAAGACGGTTCGCTGCTTGCTTATGAGGTTTCCGAAGGAGGTTCGGATTGGCGCACCATTTATGTAAAAGACCTCCAAGCGGGGCGTTTGTTGGACGATGCCCTTCGGTGGGTAAAATTTTCAGCCATTGCCTGGGCCGGTGACGGCTTCTATTATTGCCGCTACCCTGCACCGAAAGATGGAAACGAATTATCCGCCAAAAATGAATTTCACCAGGTATATTTCCACCGGGCCGGAACGCCCCAATCGGCGGACAAATTGGTTTTTGCCGACCACTCCAATCCCCAGCACGGCTTCGCCGCACAAACCACCGAAGATGAGCGATTCCTGCTGCTAAGTGTTTGGAAATCAACAAGTGGCAATGCACTGTATTTCAAAGAACTGCATTCAAAAAAGGCACCATTCGTTCCCATCGAAGAAGAAATTAAAGACGATTATTACTTAGTGGACGATGTGGGAGAAAAACTGCTGATACTCACCAACAACCGCGCCCCGAATCGCCGCTTGATAATGGTAAACACGGCAAAGCCAGGCAGGGATTATTGGGAAGAAATCATCCCCGAAAGTTCGGATGTTTTACAACGCGTCCAATTGATTGACGGGAAATTGGTAGCTACCTACCTGCACAATGCTTCCAGTAGAGTTAAGATTTACGATTTGGATGGCACTTACCAGGCAGATTTGCCCTTGCCGGAAAAAATAGGAACCATCGGGACCTTCGAAGGAGAAAAAGATTCACCGGAAGCATTTTACTCTTTCACCTCCTTCAAACGCCCCACCACTATCTATCGGCTGGATTTGAATTCGCTGGAATCGAGCAAATTCAAAGAACCCGAAATCCTTTTCGATCCCGGTAAATTCGAAACCACACAAGTGTGGTACGAAAGCTACGACAAGACCAAAGTACCCATGTTCATCACTCACAAAAAGGGGTTAAAATTGGACGGCAAACGTCCCACCCTGCTTTATGGCTATGGAGGATTTGACATCAGCGTGCTACCCCGTTTTCAGGTTTCCAGGGCCGTCATTTTAGAAAACGGCGGAATTTATGCCGTGGCAAACATCCGGGGCGGCGGCGAATTCGGCAGCGACTGGCACCTGGCTGGAACGAAAGAACGCAAGCAAAACGTGTTCGACGACTTTCAGGCTGCCGCCGAATTTCTCATCAAAAAAGGCTACACTTCCAAAGAAAAACTGGCTATCGAAGGTCGTTCAAATGGAGGATTACTCATCGGGGCCTGCATCACCCAACGACCCGACCTCTATCGGGTAGCCTTTCCCGGTGTCGGGGTTTTGGATATGTTGCGCTATCATAAATTTACCATCGGGGCGGCTTGGGCGGTAGATTACGGCAGAAGCGACAACCCAAAAGATTTCGACTATTTATTTGCCTATTCGCCCGTTCACAATGTCAAACCTGTCGAATATCCCGCCACTCTCATCACCACAGCCGACCACGACGACCGGGTTGTGCCTGCACATTCGTTCAAGTTCATTTCCGAACTGCAAGCCAATCAAAAAGGCGAAAATCCTGTGCTCATTCGAGTCGAAACCAGTGCCGGACACGGCGGGGGCAAACCGGTTTCCAAACAAATCGAGGAAAGTGCGGATATGCTCGCCTTTATGTTTTACAATATGAAAGAAAATGTGGTGTATGAATACCAGGTGGAAAATTGAAAACCAGACGTTCAGTCACGAGATAAAAGACAAAAGAATTGGGCAGTTTGAATTGGAGATGAAAGTCATTTGTCTGAAATTTTACGTCTAACAATCTAATTAGATGATTTTTTTATTTGAAATAGGATTTTTGCCGATTCGGGTCTGGGACGTTTTGGATGTCCTCATTGTGGGCTATTTGATTTACCGGCTGTACAAGTTGCTTCGTGGAAGCATCGCCTTCAATATTTTTGTTGGCGTGGTAATGCTCTACATTATTTGGGGTCTGGTCAGCTTTTTTAAAATGGACTTGCTGGCCTTAATTCTGAATCAGTTTGTCAGTGTAGGAGTCATCATTCTAGTCATCATTTTTCAACCCGAAGTTCGGCGGTTTCTTCTTTTGTTGGGCAACACTACCCTGCGGGGGCGTTCCAACTTTTTCCGCAAATTTTTCGACCCCAATTTCGAGAACAATGAACAGCATCAATCGCAAATCCAGGAAATAAAAGACGCCCTTTTGCGCTTGAGCAAAGAAAAAACAGGGGCGCTGATTGTCTTTGCAAAAAACCTTGAATTGGCAAATATCAGCCATTCCGCCATCTTGGTGGAAGCCGCTATCTCCCAGCAATTACTTCGCAGTATTTTCCAAAAAGGAAGCCCACTTCATGACGGGGCAGTGGTCATTAGCAAAAATAAAATTTTAGCGGCAAGTTGTATTCTGCCGGTTTCCGAAAGGCAGGATTTACCAAAAACAGCGGGCCTGAGGCACCGCGCAGCGGTGGGCATTTCGGAACGCACCAACGTCGCTACTTTTATCGTTTCGGAAGAAACCGGCTCTATTGGATTTGCCTTTGAAGGCAATTTGCAACGCCGATTATCAGAATCGAAATTGACTGAACTCTTGAATGAACATTACTTTTGAGTTTCTGCCTTGCAGCTTATTTCCCAAGCAATTTCTATTTGGCTTGGGCCGGACGGATTTCCAGAATCCGGGTAATGAGATAGGAAGATATGACGCTGATAGCGATTCCCTCCATGAAAATGATTAAACTGGCTGTGAAAGGGGTCAAATAATGACCGATAGGCAAGGTCTTTTGGAGATGTTCCAAAAAAACCGGATCCAGACTGAGGAAAATAATTTGAAACAAGGCAAAACCAAGCACCCCAATTACCGAAGCATACATTCCCATTGCCACGCCCGAAATATAATTGAACCCCCCATTGGTGTTCGTATGCTGAAACTCCCTGATTGCCAATGTAATAAACGAAATATGAATAAGCCCATTGAACAACCTCAAATTGTAATTATGACTCAAATTAAAAACGTGCATCAAAAGAAAAAAAGCAGTGAAACCTGCAAACATCATTAACCCATACTTTAGCGCAATTTTTTTCATGAATTTAATTTTAATGAATAAAATAATATTCTGGCCGGATAATTTTTGGAAATAAAAGATATTAATTCCTTTGTGAAAAGGATATTTGTCGGACCGATTTTCAAATTTCACAAAATTTATGTTCTCAAACAACCTCTTGCACTGTCCTAAAGTTTACATTCAAATCGGAATTAGGAATAGAAATCGATAATTCGCTCCAAGTATTCAGAACAAGACAAATTCCGGGATATGCAGAGGAGAGAAAAGTCCTGCATTAGGAGAATGAACGTACAGAAAAGCTACAATAGAAAGCGGCAAAACTATTTTTAAAGTACCTTTACCGGACCTATGCGAATAGATTTTATACCCGAATCCACCATCGAAGAAATTTCCGTTCAGTTGGAAAAAGAAACCGGCGCCTACGAATCACTTGTTGCAGAGTTCGGTGCCAAACAGCCTGTTATCCTCTCCTTTTTGCTTTCCGAAAATTTTGATGTTCTGACCCCCGACGAACGCAAATTCATGCTGTGGCTTGCTTTGGTTATCTGGCAATCCGTTGAAAAAATAAATCCGGATATTCCCATCATCACCCAAGAACAACTAGGCGAAGTTGAAGAACTGAATTGGGAGAAGCTGAATGAGGTGCTTGGAAAGCGATTTAGAGAACAGTTGGATGTCTTTTTTGAAAATTATCCGCAGGAGGATTTACTTGCCTTTGTGGAAGATGCCCTCAGCCTTGAAGACGAGGAGAAGGAAAGTACTTTTGTGCTGACGAAGGAAGGCAGGGAGCCAATTTTTATGGGTTTAAAAGCAATCATCGATGTGCTCACACAGGTGGAGGCTGAGTAGGCAGTTTTCCAAGTGAACAAATAGCCAATGGGCTAACTTTCCACCGGACTAAATGTCCCATCCATGGCGTTCCCAATCTGCTTCGACATCGATGTCTGACAAAACGGGAAGGCGGTAATACGGCTTGCCGAGCGCTTCCATTTTTTGAACGGTTTGGGCAAAAACTTTTTCGGTACTCCAATCAATTCCCCTAAAAATCGACGGCGCAAGGTCTTTCATTCCGAGAAGGTAATACCCCCCGTCTACGGCGGGGCCTAGCACGAAGGGGTAATCGTCCAATTGGTCAAAGGCTTCTTCCAGGATTGCATGCGTTAAGGAAGCACAATCACTTCCAATTATCACCACTTTTTGATTGGATGGCAGCGTGCTGGCAAAAGCAGCCGAAATTCGCGCTCCCAAATCCGATCCTTGCTGCACCAACTTAACAAAATCGCGGTTTGACCAAGCATCGTTTTGGTGAATATAATCACTGTAAAAAAGGTATCGCTCTACCTCTACGGACAAAGCCACCTTTCGGGTATGGTCCAACAGTGCTTCATAAATCATAAGCGCTTTTTCCTCGCCGAGGGTGGCGGCCAACCGCGTTTTAACCTTGCCCTTCTTAGCATTTTTTATAAAAATCAATAGGGCAGCCTCTTTTTTTTCCATCCAAAACAAATTTTAATTTTTTGATTTCAAAATCGCGGCTGTCTCATTCATACGCAGGTAAAAGACCGGATTTGACAAAAAAGAAACAGCCAAATTCCTGCATTTTCAGAATTTGGCTGCCAATGACCATTTGTGAAATGTAAAATTTACAAGTACTGACAATCAGTGCTTTAGCTCAATAAAATGTTCATTTTATTTTTTCAACTTTTCTTTACGACCAACTCAAACATCTACATTTGCATACTTGGCGTTCGCCTCGATGAATGCGCGCCGGGGGGGTACTTCATCTCCCATCAGCATGGAAAATACGCGGTCGGCTTCGCGGGCATCATCCACATTAACCTGCCGAAGGAATCGGGTATCGGGGTCCATGGTCGTTTCCCAAAGTTGGTCGGCATTCATCTCTCCAAGACCTTTGTATCGCTGTACTTTGATGGAAGTATTAGTTTCGCCATTGGAATAATGTTTTACAGCCTCCAGGCGTTCTTCCTCGTTCCAACAATAGCGATGCTGTTTGCCTTTTTTTACCAGAAAAAGAGGCGGTGCAGCAATATAGACATGGCCGTTGTCAATAAGCGGGTGCATGTAGCGGAAGAAAAAGGTCAGTATCAAGGTGACGATGTGGCTGCCATCTACATCGGCATCACACATGATGACGATCTTGTGGTAGCGCAATTTTTCCATATTGAGAATGCGTTCACCATCCTCGTTTTCCTCGATGCTCACGCCGAGGGCAGTGAACATATTTTTTATCTCCTCGTTTTCATAAATTTTATGCTCCAGCGCTTTTTCTACATTCAGGATTTTACCCCGCAGGGGGAGGATAGCCTGAAAGTTTCTGTCTCTGCCTTGCTTGGCTGTTCCACCTGCAGAGTCCCCCTCCACGAGGAACAGTTCTGATTCATCGGGGTTCTTTGAAGAACAATCGGACAGCTTTCCAGGCAAGCCGCTCCCCGTCAGGACGTTTTTGCGTTGCACCATCTCGCGGGCTTTCCGCGCTGCGTGGCGGGCAGTAGCTGCCAGGATGACCTTGCCAATGATTCGCTTGGCGTCTTTGGGGTTCTCTTCGAGGTAATAATTCAAAATTTCGCCCAGTGACCGCGAGACGATGCCGGTCACTTCCGAATTGCCCAACTCGCCTTTGGTTTGTCCCTTGAATTGAGGCTCAGGCACCTTCACCGAAATGATAGCTGTCAGCCCTTCCCGGAAGTCTTCACCGGAAATATTGAATTTCAATTTGCTGAAAAACCCGTTCTTATCGCCGTATTGTTTGAACACGCGGTTGATAGCCCGACGAAAGCCGTTAACGTGGGTCCCTCCTTCGCTGGTGTGGATGTTATTTACATAGGAAAAGACATGCTCGGTGTAAGAAGTATTGTATTGTAAAGCTACTTCGACCTCCACGTTTTCTTCCTTACCGAGCGCGTAGATGGGTTTTTCAATCAATTTGGTTCTCGATTCGTCCATATATTGGACGAATTCTACCAGCCCTCCTTCGGAATAAAATGCATCGGTCTTCAAAGAACCATCCTCCAGGGTTTCCCGCTCGTCGAGGAGGTTCAGATGCAGCCCTTTATTGAGAAAAGCAAGTTCCCGCAGACGGTTGGCTATGGTTTCGTATTTGAATTCCAGTGTTTCAAATATCTCTGGGTCCGGGAAGAAGGTTATGTTAGTGCCCGTCGTGTCAGAATTTCCGGTAACCTTTACCTCGCCCAACGGCTTCCCTTTGGCATATTCCTGAACGAATATTTTCCCTTCCCTGAACACTTCTGCTATCAGATGTTTAGAAAGCGCATTGACGCAGGAAACCCCGACGCCGTGCAAGCCACCGGACACTTTGTAGGTGTCTTTATCGAATTTCCCCCCGGCATGCAGCACCGTCATAACGACTTCCAAAGCAGATTTTTTCAACTTTTTGTGCATATCTGTCGGAATGCCCCGCCCATTGTCCTTGACGGTAACCGAATTATCCGTGTGGATGATGGTTTGGATGTGCGAACAGTAGCCCGCCATATGCTCATCGATAGAATTATCGATCACTTCCCATATCAGGTGGTGCAATCCTTTCGAACCGGTCGTTCCGATATACATCCCCGGGCGCCTGCGCACCGCTTCCAAACCTTCGAGCGCCTGTATATTTTCCGCGTCGTAAGTGCCTTTATTCGGCTGTAAATTTTTGTTTGAATTCATGCCGCAAAGATACAAAAAAAAGGTGGGCTTTGAGGTTTGTCAAAAAAGGCATTTCAGGGCCTGGTACATTCCATTGGCAAGGAAAAAATTCCATCGAATTATCGATTTTTAATGAATTTGAAATTAATAAACATCCTATCCTCACAAAAAAACATCTTTGCTTTTTGTGCTTTGCGAAATTCAAGTTTCACCCAGGCCACCACGAATGGATTTTTTTCCCAACCCTACGAATTTGAGCGAAATTCGTACCTTTCGCCTCCACCAAATGTAGCCAGTCATGACCCAAACCATCCCCGTTTATAAAAGCCGTCATTTTTTCTTCAAGGGCAAGGAATTTCTGGAAGACCCCCTCCAATTTACGGTTGACAATGCGCAGAAACTCGGCGATTTTTACAGACTGCCCTTTCCGTTCCGAACCTTATACGTCACCACCAATCTCGAAGTCATCCGCTACGTTTTGCAAACCAACCCGAGCAATTACGTCAAAAGCCCCGGTTACCGCCAACTCAAACAGGCGCTTGGAAATGGATTACTCACCAACGAAGGAGAATTTTGGCGCAGGCAACGGCGGATGATTCAACCGGCTTTCTACAAAACGCAACTCGAAGCATTGTTTAAAAAGATGACGAATGTGGCAGAAAATTATTGCCTGAAATTGGAAGATAAAAGTCGAAAATCCGAACCGCTTGACATCTCAAAAGAAATGATGAGTGTCACTGCCGACATCGTAATGAAGACCCTTTTTAGCTCCGAAAATCCCGCCAGCCAATCGCAGATGTACCAAACGATGAACATTGCGCAGGAACACATCATGTACCGGACCTTCCACCCCTTCCTCATTCCCTTCACCTATGTCAACGGCAAGCGGCGGCGTTTTTTACAGGCATTGAAGCTGTTCGATAACAACGTTTTTGATTTGATTGAAGAAAGAAGAAACAGCGCCAATCCGCCGGTGGATTTATTGACGATGTTGCTTCAGGCGCGCGACGCCGAAACCGGCGAACCAATGAGTGACCAACAGTTGCGGGACGAAGCCATCACCATCTATTCCGCCGGACACGAAACCTCCGCCAACGGCTTGAGTTGGACCCTGTATTTGCTTGCGCAGCACCCGGAGGTCGTCGAAAAAATCAGAGCAGAAGCAAGGAAAGTGCTTGGAGAACGGACGCCCACTTTCGAAGACCTGAAAGCCTTGCAATACACCCGGCAGGTTCTCGAAGAAGGGCTGCGCCTCTATCCACCTGCCTATGCCGTAGGACGGGAAACCATCGGAGAGGACGAAATTTTGGGGCAAAAAATACCCAAAAAAGCCATCGTTCTGCTCGCCATTTATGCCCTCCACCGCGACCCCAAGTATTGGGAGAATCCCGAAGCGTTTGACCCGTCCCGCTTTGAACCGGAAAAAGTGAAAGAGCGGCCCCGGCTTTCTTACCTGCCGTTTGGGGCAGGCCCGCGAATGTGTATCGGTAACCACTTCGCCATGATGGAGATGCAGTTGCTACTCGTCATGCTGCTGCGAAAGTTCGATTTTGAATTAGTCAAAGACCAGCCCGTAAAACCCAATCCTTTGGTGACGCTGAAGCCGAAGTACGGGATTAAAATGTGGGTGAAAGAAAGTTGATGCGTCGGCCATACCCAAAATTAGTTGACTAAATTTGAATCTCCGAAAATTTACAAAACATTCACTACAGCAATCTATCCAAAATCTTTTGGTATTCCGGGTAAGCGGTAAAGTCTTTGTGCCCTGCCCCTTGGAGGATAAAAAACTCGTCGCCGGGCTTTAGCAAGGTTCTCAATTTTATAGCGGAACGAAATGGAACAACGAGGTCTTTCGTCCCCTGAATGATAAAAACCGGGTAGCTCACTTTCGGTATGTTTTCATTATTTGGAAAACGGAAGGCAGTCGGAAAAGGAAACCAAAGATAGGGAAACAACCTCTTCGACATGTCCTTAATGCTGTGAAAAGGGGTCTCTAAAAGCAGCATTTTAGCCGGAACTTGGGTGGCAAGTTGAGAAGCAATTGCAGCGCCCAAAGAACGCCCGCAGATCACAATCTGCTCCGCAGAGTACTGCTTCAACAACCAATCGTAGGCCAGACGGGCATCCTGATAAAGCAAGTCCTCCCGGATTTGTCCACTGCTTTTTCCAAAACCGCGATAATCAATGGCAAAGAAATCATAGCCCCGGCTGTTGAAGTCGCCGTGAAATTCGCCCCACCGCTGCAAGTTGCCGGAGTTCCCGTGAAAATACAGCACCACTCCTTTGCTTTTTCGGGCTGTCTTAAAATAGAGGGCATTGATTGTAGCGCCATCCGGTGTTTCCAAAAAAAGCTCTTCAAAAGGGGTATCGAATTGAAACGAATAATCAGCTTTCAACAAATCGGGCTGGAAGATGATTCGTTTCTGAAAATGGTACAAAAAACAAATGGTCACGGCATAAAATCCAACAGCGTAGAGTATCAAGTGGGTAATTTTTGTTTTGGTAAAGTAACTCGAAACTTCTGCTTCGAGCTACTTTTTAAAAAGATGATATTTTAAAAGTTCCTCCCCTTGTTCCAACATTTTCTCATCAAAAACAAAACCTGTTTTTTGCAACACCCGAATAGAGGCTTTGTTTTCGGGCATGACGAAAGCGATAATTTTTTTCAATCCCAATTTTTCAAAACCATAGGTTACAACGGCTTGTGAAGATTCGGTGGCAAGTCCCCTGCCCCAATAATCTTTGATGAAGCGGTAGCCCAAATCTACTTCTTTGGTTTCCGGAAAAAATTTCAAGCCGTTGAAACCAATCAGCTCCTTATTTTCTTTGAAAACGCACCCCCATCGCCCGAATCCGTACTTTTCATAATCGGAGTAATTGCGAAGGAAACTTCGAACGGACTCGGGGTTTTCCGGCACCGGTTCCCCGGTATAGCGCATGACCACGTGGTCGGTGTTCATTTTCCAGGCAAAAAGGTAGTCTTCCTCCGTAAATTCCCGAAGCAGTAGCCGTTCGGTTTCTAAAATTATTTTCATAAACGCCGAATTATTGAGGAGGTGACCTAAAGTTCTGTTGATTACTAATAATTTGTTCCGTACCGATACCGAAATTCCGTACAGTATCGAAAAGTTTTTTGTGGACTAATCCCGAAGGGATTGACCGTGAATAACCCCGTATGCAATACGGGGAAACAAAAGGAATACGTTTTGCAAGCCTGAAAGGGTTGAATATGGAGGCAAATAACTCTCATTTAACCCTTTCAGGGTTACCTAATGCTTTTGTCTCACATCCCCCGCATTACATACGGGGTTATTTACATTCCATCCCTTAGGGATTTGGACTTTCGGAAGCATTGGAACAAGTTTTGGGTAATCGAAAGGACTAGAAGTCATCTCTTTTAATTGGTAACCAATGACCCTCATTGACCAATTTTCCCATCCACCATTCCCAAAATTTCTTTTTCAAAAGCATCTGCCTGAGCCACCATTTTCGCTCCTTTGGCTAGCACCTCCTCCACATATTTTTTGTCTTCCAAATCCCCCGAATTGATTTTCACATTCATAAACGCGCCATGCACAGCTGTTCGGGCACAAAGCGCACCGACACCCGCATCGGTCACCGAATTGGGGTTGCCGGTTTCGGCCATTGCTTTAATAATTTCAAAAGATTCCAGCGCCAATTCCATCACGCTGAAAGGAACCTGAATGGCATATTTGGTCGCGCGTTGAATGGCGGCCTGCCGGGTTGCTTTTTCTTCGTCCGTGCTTTTCGGCAATCGCAAAGCTTCCAGGATGGCATTGAAAGAGTGGGTGTCTTCATCCACCATTTTGAGCAAAGCATCTTTGAGTTGTTGCCCGCGAACCGCCCAATCGGAGAATTCTTCCCATCGCGCATCCCACACGCGGCGGTGGGAAGAAAGATTCGCGACCATGGTGGCCAGCGAAATGCCCAAAGCACCCACGTAGGCAGAGATGGAACCGCCACCCGGGGCAGGGCTTTCGGAAGCCGTTTCGTTGGCGAATTGCCGCAGGTTCATATTCAGGAGGGGGGCAGCGTCGTCGTCTTCGAGGCGGTATTCGATGATTTTCTTCTTTGGTTTAAAAGGCGTCAACTCGTCTAAGCCAAGTGATTTCACCGCAATCTTGATAATTTCTTCTTCCGAAACGCCCAGCGAACGGCACTGCTTTTTCAAAAAATAACACCCCGCATCGAGCATTACTTTCTGCGGAACCAAGCCCACTAATTCGGAACCGGTCACCCGCAAGCCGCGTCGTTCGGCGCTTTTGCAGCATTCCTCAAAGGCGATGTGCAGCGGCGTCAGGTTGATGTTCGTGAGGTTCATGGAAATCTGCGCGATGCCGTATTCTTCGATAAACCAACCGATGCCTTTTACCGCTTTGCAAGCCCCCGGCTGCCGCACCGCCTCGCCTTTTTCATCTTTTACAATCTCGCCGGTGACGGGATTTCCCTTCCGCTTCACCCGCCCCTTTTCGCGCACATCAAAAGCGACGGAATTGGCGCGGCGAACGGAAGTAGTATTTAAATTTACGTTATAGGCGATGAGAAAATCGCGCGCGCCGATGGCAGTCGCGCCAGCTTTTGGATTAAATTTGGCAGGCCCGTAATCGGGCTGCCATTCCGGCTTCGCCAATTTTTCCGGCAGGGCTTCGTACTCGCCGGAACGAACAGTAGCGAGGTTTTGCCATTCGGGTTTTGTGGCGGCGTATTCGTAGAGGTAGAAAGGGATGTCCAACTCCCTGCCCGCTTTTTCGCCCAATTTGTGCGCCCACTGCACCACCTCTTCCATCGAAATATTGGCAATCGGAACGAGGGGACAAACATCCGTCGCCCCCATGCGGGGATGTTCGCCCTGATGCTTGCTCATGTCGATGATTTCGCTCGCCTTTTTGATGGCCAAAAAAGCTGCCTCAACGACGGCTTCGGGTTCTCCGACGAAGGTAACCACCGTTCGGTTGGTGGCTTTGCCGGGGTCCACATCGAGGAGTTTAATGCCTTCCACGCTTTCGATTTCATCCGTTATTTGCACGATAATTGCGCTGTCCCGTCCCTCGCTGAAATTGGGTACGCATTCGATGAGTTGCTTGTTGGTCATGTGTATTTAGGATTGTTTGGTTGCCAGTTGTTTTAATTGGTTCAGAAAGTATTTTGCGCTCGGGCAGTTGGGGTGATGGGCAGCGTTTTCAATAGAAAAACCGCTGCGAAGCATCCTGCTGTACAGGAGACGCTTGGAACGAACGCCTCTTCCAGCTAAACGCAAACGCTCTGTTTTGATAAATTCAAATGGTTTTGAAATTCCTTCGGGTTTGTCACATTGCAAATTGTGTTTCATGAAAGTTGAAATGGCAGAAGTATCGGCAAGGAACCATGCTTCAAATGCCTTTACAGCAATGACTACAATATTATTTCCATCAGGATCAACACGTTGTTTTACAGAAGTTATGCAAGGCGCACCTTCTTGGTCGGTAAGGATTAGGATTCGAGTAGCCCCTTGTTTTAGTAACGACTCAATTTCGTCATCCGAATTCCGAGGTAATACATTTCCGCAACCGTCGGCATCGATCACATCTTCCACATAATCTAACTCCAAGTTTTCCAAAATTTGTCTAAAGTTCTCCGATTCCAGAATGATCTGCTCAGTCTTTCCTTCAACAATAAATCCTAATTTCAACATGATAGACTTTTTCCGAGGACATTAAGGACATTGGACAACCATGCTTCATCCATTTTCAGGGTCTTAAACTTGGGATCCTCTTTTATTTGTTTTGCCGAGGTAATCCCTTTATTTTTATCAATCAAAATGATCTCTTTGGGCTGAAGTTCTCTTACTACTACCGGTGAATGCGTGGTAAGCCAAATGCAATGCCCTTTTTCTTCGCACATCTGGCGAAAAAAGTTTATCAATTCTTGAACAACATACGGGTTCAATCCATTTTCAACTTCCTCGATGCAAAGGAATTGGGGTTCCTCACTTTGGTAAACGGCGGTGAGTATCGCTAAAATGTTGTAAGTGCCATCAGAAATCAAGTCTTTTCCAATAGGTTTGTCGAGATGTTTTTCAAAGACTCTCAAAAAATAATCGCCACTCATTTCGCTTTTGACTACTTCTACCTTTTCTGTTCCGGGTATCAATAATTGCAGCCAATCGGTTATTTCTTCCCGAATGATTTCATCTTGCAAAAGACGCCAAAGGACATTTTCGATATTACTCACATCTAATGCCAGTTTATGTGAAGACTTAATGGGAAGCTTTAAAAGGTCTTGGTTCCTTATGAAAATTCTGGAAAAGATGGAACTATACTTTTGTTCATTATTTGCAATTTCTTGGATTTCCTTTTTTACATCAAGATCAGGATGAAGCCCAACCGGTCTAATTTTTCCTCTACCCGGTATTATTTCTCCATTTCCTTTATAATAACCAACTGCCTTGTCAATTTTAAAATCAAAAAAATCAATCAAGCACTCAATTTCAAATGAGTCAGATGGATTAGTTTCACCAAAAGCCTTTTTATTAAAATAATTAATTGCTCCACCAAATAATCCATCTGCCTGTGTAAAATCAGAATAACTAAAAAACTCCAAAGCCTCAAAAATATTCGACTTCCCCGCTGCGTTTGGTCCAACAAAGACCGAAAACGGGTTGGGTTCAATCAATTCGAAATTGACCAGCGATTTGAAGTTGTTGATGTATAACCGCTTGATTTTCATACCTGAAATGTAAGCATTTTTTAGAAAAAAGTCGAAAGCCCTGCCTTATCTCATTCCTTAATTTTCGAATCCATCCAAATCGTCACCGGGCCATCGTTCACCAATTTCACTTCCATCATTGCCCCAAACTCCCCCGTTTCGACGGGGCAGCCCGAAACCTGCCGAAGGTTGGCTACAAATTTTTCGTACAAGGGGATCGCCACGTCCGGTTTCGCCGCCCGGATGTAGGAAGGGCGGTTGCCTTTCTTCGTGCTTGCGTGCAGGGTAAATTGGCTGACCACCAAAATCGCTCCCCCCACATCCCGTACCGACAAATTCATCACCCCTTTTTCATCGTCAAAAATGCGAAGTTGGCTGATTTTTTTGCACAACCAGGCGATGTCCTCCTGATTGTCAGCCGGTTCTACGCCAAGCAATACGAGCAAACCCCTGCCGATTTTCGATTTTGCAGCGCCCTCGATGCGGACGGACGCTTCACTTACCCGTTGAATTAAAACGCGCATATTGTAGATTTAAAAAAAATCTGTTCCATGCATCGAAGCATTACTATTAAATCTTCGAGACACGGTAAATTTTTAATCCGCGAATTTTAGATTTACCAAATCTGCAAGATTTTGCAAATCGGATTTTTGGCGAAATTAAGGAATAAAAAAGAAAGCCTCACCTTTGCGGCAGCTCGGAAACCGGCAAAAATATCCAGCTCAACTTTCCGGTTTTCAAGTCGTTTCGAAAAACCAGGGCTTTGTCGTCCGGGTCTTCTCCGTTCAGCCCGGTGGCGAGGAAAAAAATTCCCTCTTTCGTTTGGTATTCAAACGCCTTCACCTTCATCCCAATATCACCGGCGACAAGCACCACATCGATTCCCGCCCTTTTTATTTTCACCAATTTGGGGTAAATGTCCTCGTAAAAATTATTCGGATTGATGCAATAGGGTCGGTCGCAAATAGCCGCGTTTGCAATTGAGTCGGCAAGGGATTCGAGCAATGGATGGTGGTACAACCAAATCAATTTATGGTGCAACAGAACGAGGTGTTTTGTCTTTGAAAGGGTATCGGTGGCCCGGTTGAAAAGGGCGAGTTGCTCACTGCGAATGTTGGAAGAATCCAATTGCGAATCCAAAACCAAAAAGGTAGTTCCATCCTTGTAAATACTGAAAAAAGTGGGTCTTTTGGTGAACTGAGAAAGGAGTTCCGGTCGGTCGTAATCGTGGTTGCCGGGTGCCCAAAGTGTGTTTGGATTGCTCAAATCAAAAACCTTGTTCAAGTAGTGGAGCGTCTCTAAATTCTTACTGCTTTGGCAGGCTAAATCTCCGCCCAAAAGAAGCATGTCAAACCGGGGAAAATCTATTTTTTCAATTTTTGGTGAAAGGACATCCGGGGGCATCCCATCACACACGCGCGTGTGTGCAAGGGCGAGATATTGCACTTGGTGTTTGGGCAAATCTTGTTCTTGGCAAGCATTAAAAAGAAGGGAAAAAAGTAGAAAATAGAATTGCAGACGCATTTTTGAAGTTAAAAATTGCTCTTTCAATTTTGTTTTATAATTCAAACAGATTTCGCAGCTTTACTTCTAACTGATTGTGATAATCTGAAGGTAATTCCCCAAGTATTCTCTTGATTAACTTAGCAGGAATAGTTACAAGCCTATGAAATCGGATAGCGGAATCAACTTTCAATCCTGTCTGGCTGAAATTTGAATCTGTGTGCTTAATTATCAAATCGGAAATTTGTGTTGCTTTACTTAATTGACTTGTAATAAATGCAATCACGATATGATTATACCCAGAAATTACATCTGTAAGACATACAGCAGGTCTAACTTTCTGTCCGGATAAATCATCAAAGGGAAAGGAGACAAGAACAATTTTATACTTCACCAGTGATTGGTTCTCCATCTGTTATTGAATAAATATCTTCTTCCTTCTCCTTGAGAAAGTCAAAGGCCGGGTTGGAAGAATTAGCCCGAAGCCAGGTAACATCTTCAATCTCATCATCTTCCGGTACTAGGATGATAATTTTCACCTGCTTATTAATCAATTGCAGGGGATGGTCAATTTTAAGCAATCCTTTTTCGTCAATTTGTCCACCTATTTCAATTGCTTTCATAATATTTTACTTTTCTAAAATTCAAATTACCTCAATTTGCCTTAATTTTCAATTGTTTGCAAGTTTTCCAAATTAAAAATAAGTCGAATATTATTTGCCAGTTCAAATATGAATTGCCCGATTGCCGGTAGCTGCCAAAGCGGCTTCCCGGATAGCTTCCGTGAAGGTAGGGTGCGCATGAGACATCCGCGCCACATCCTCTGCCGAGGCGCGGAATTCCATCACCGCAACGGCTTCCGCAATCATATCTGCAGCCCGGGCACCGACAATGTGGATGCCCAAAATCTCGTCGGTCTCCTTGTGAGCTAAGATTTTCACCATGCCCTCCGTGTCGGTGCTGGCCCTCGCCCGCCCCAAGGCTTTGAAGGGGAATTTACCGACTTTGTACGCCACGCCTTCCTCTTTCAACTGTGCTTCGGTTTTCCCCACTTCTGCTACTTCCGGCCAGGTATAAACCACGCCAGGTATCAGATTATAGTCGATGTGAGGCCGTTGCCCGGCAATGGTTTCGGCAACAAAAACACCCTCCTCTTCCGCTTTGTGCGCAAGCATCGCTCCCTTTATCACGTCGCCGATGGCGTAAATCCCTTTTACATTGGTTTCCAGATGGTTATCAACGGATATTCTACCTTTTTCATCCTTTTGAACACCCACTTTTTCCAAACCCAAGTTGTCGGAATAAGGTCTTCGCCCGATGGCCACCAAGCAATAATCTGCCTCCAAAATGAAGGTTTCTTCCGAGTCGCGTTTTTGCACCTCTACTTTGACTCCTTTTTGGGTGGCTTTGACCGTCTTTACCAAGTGTTTCAAATGAAACTTCATGCCCAATTTCTTCAAAGCCCGCATTAATTCTCTACTGCAATCTGCATCCATTGTCGCAATGATGCGATCCAGAAATTCCACCACTTCCACCTGCGTGCCGAGGCGGGCAAATACGGAGCCCAATTCCAAGCCAATCACCCCGCCGCCGATGATGACCATTCGCTTGGGAAGCGTTTTGATATTCAAAGCTTCTGTAGAAGTAATCACTCTTTTTTTGTCGTAATTAAAAGCCTCCGGTATCAAAGGCTTCGACCCGGTGGCAATAATCACCTTCTCCGTTTCGATTTTAGCCGTCGTGCCATCTTCTTTAGAAATGTGGATGGAATGGGCATCCAAAAAACTGCCGTGTCCCTGATGGACATCAATTTTATTCTTCTTCATCAAATAAGCCAAGCCTTCGACGGTTTGTGCCACGACCTCATCCTTGCGTTGAATCATTTGCGGCAGGTTCAATTTCAAACCCTTGAGATCGATGCCGTGGGAAGTGAATTTTTCTTGGGCGTTGTGAAAATGTTCGGATGAATCGAGCAGTGCTTTGGAGGGAATGCAGCCGACATTCAGACAAGTGCCGCCGAGGGTAGGGTATCGCTCGATGAGGGCGGTTTTCAGCCCCAACTGAGCACAACGGATAGCTGCCACATAACCGCCCGGGCCCGAACCAATTATCGTGACGTCGTATTTCATTTTAGTTTTCAAAGTCGGAACTATTAACCAATATGGAATTTATAAAATTGATAGTCAAGGATTTATGAGTAGTAAAACTTTTATATTTTACATTCATCATTTTACATTTTACATTAAAAAGTGCCCAACGCGAAATAAACATTCCAAATTGACTACTTCTTTCTAGCACCCCTCGACCTTCCTCCTCTCCTTCGGTTTTTCCGCCGCCGTTTGCGTCTTTCTTCAGGTGGTAATTCCACAGCGCCGGTCACATCTTCATAATCAAATTCCTGTTCATCTTCGCTGAAGGATTGTGTTCCGACCAAATCCGGGGGGAAGGTCCCTTCATCATTCATCCCCTTAATTTCCCGGACGCGGTTCAGGTCAAGCGGATAGTGTTTGCCCCTGCCATTGGCGTTGGTGTAGGCGTAATACATCAAGCCTTTGAAAATATCTGTTTTCACCAAAACGGCAATGCCAGCATCTGTTTTGAGCTTGTCGGCTTTATCGGGAAATTGTTCGAGGGCTTCCATATAGGTATCCAATTCATAATTGAGGCAGCATTTCAAACGGCCGCATTGCCCTGAAAGTTTTGCTTGATTAATGGCCAGGTTTTGGTAGCGGGCCGCCGCCGTAGAAACGGATTTAAAATCCGATAGCCAGGTGGAACAACAAAGTTCGCGGCCACAAGACCCCACACCGCCGATTCGAGCTGATTCCTGCCGGGCCCCTATTTGCCTCATTTCGACTTTTATGCGAAACTCTTTGGCGAAGTGTCGAATAAGTTCTCTAAAATCGACCCTGCCATCGGCAGTGTAATAAAAGGTCGCTTTGCGCCGGTCGCCTTGAAATTCCACATCGCCGATTTTCATTTCAAGGTCAAGGGTGCGGGCAATGGCGCGGGCCCGAACCATCGTGGACCGCTCCATATTTCTCGCTTCCTGCAATTTTTCCAAATCGCGTTCATTGGCTTTGCGAAGCACTTTGTGGAGCATGTTTTCTTCAGGCACCCTTTTCTTTTTCATCTGAAGACGCACCAACTCCCCCGAAAGCGATATCCGACCAATGTCATACCCGGCAGAAGATTCCACCGCAACGGTGTCACCGGTAATTGCCCGCGTATAAGGAGGATTGAAGAAAAACCCTTTTCGCGACCCGTTTTTGAAACTCACCTCTACAACAGCAAACTCCTCCACATCTGCGATATCGCGCGGAGCCAACCAATCGTAAGTATTCAACTTATTGCACCCGCCACTGCTGCAATTTCCGTTATTTCTACATCCAAGTGGCAAGCCGTCATGCGTTTGAATAGTACATCCTACACAAGCCATATTTATTGAGTTATTTTAAACGAAATATTCATTAGCCAATTAATCGTTATTTGTCATAGACTGAAATTCAATGTTTTACAAAAATTGAAACGATATCTCCAATAAACCTAATGCTCAATCTGGAATTCCAATTTTGAAATTTTATTTTTCATTATCTTATTCATTTGAATGGAAGTATCTAAAAACAACACCTTTGGGTTGGCATTTCGCTCGATGTAGTAGGTGCAATCCGTCAATAATTCCACGATGGCTTCAAGCTGATGGAACTCGATGACTTTCGTCAAATTCCGGGCCGTAGCCAATTCGTTTGCAGCCAGACGAACATTTTGCTGAGCTGTCATTTTCAGAAGCATGTATTCCCGCAAAAAATGGAGAGCATACCGCAGAAACTGCTTTTGGTTTTCCCTGCCTAAAGCTGCAAATTTCTCCACCCAATCCATCAATTTCACACCATTTCCAATATAGCATCTTCGCATCCAATCGAGAAAAAACGCGCTATTGTCGTTCTCCAAATGGATTGCCAAATTGAGTGCCTCATTAAAATTCCCATCAGCCAAAGGTGCAATGGAACGGGCTTTTTCGGGTGAAATATTCGTCTTTTCGACCAATCCCGCAACCACCTCATCATCACTCAATGGATTGATCCTCACTAATTGGCACCTCGACAATATGGTATTTAAAATCAAATCCCGATTCTCTGCCACCAAAATCAAGATGGTGTCGCCAGGGGGTTCTTCAATCAATTTCAAGAGGCGATTCCCCTCTTTTCCCAAATATTCCGGCAGCCAAAGAATTAAGATTTTGAACCTGCCTTCGAAGGCTTTCAGACTCAATTTCCGGATGATGTGAACACATTCTTCCTTGTTTATATTCCCCTGCTTGTTTTGCGCCCCTATCGCCTGCAGCCAATGATTGACATCCATGAAAACATTTTCGGCAACGGCATTTCGCCATGCAGCGAGGTAAAAATCGCTCGTCACATTCGCACCTATCACCGGGAAGGAAAAATGCAGGTCAGGGTGAATCAACTTGGTCGCTTTGCTGCAACCTGGGCACTTTCCGCAGCAATCCCCGCCGTTTTTGTTTTCGCAAAGCAGGTACTGGGCAAAGGCAAGGGCGAGGGCCAGCTTTCCACAGCCTTGGGGGCCGAGGAAAAGCAAAGCATGAGGAATCCGGTCGTTTTCGACCATATTCCGCAACAAATCTTTCGCAGCCGTTTGTCCTATGACCTCCTTAAAAAGCATTCTATTGTTCAGCTTTTAATTGAATAATAAAAGCAATTGGAAAATTCAGTCATCGCTCAACGACTCCAATGAAATTGTTCAAAAAAAGGAAAACCACTAGAACGCATCCTAGTCTAAAAGGGAAAGGAAAAAAAGAAATGAATACTTTACGAGTTATCGGGAAGGGTATTTGTAAAAAAAGCACTCTAACATACTTTCCAATTTTTCAAAAAAGATTGTTTTTGAAAAGCGATGAAAACACGCGGTTTGAAACCCTTATTTTGCAGTTAAATGGAAACCCTATTTTGCAATACCTTTGTGCAAAATTCCCGAATTTTTTATAAGCACTTGCCCGAAGTTTACCGGGACAGCTTTGAATTAAAAACACTAATTTATTTTAATACTCCTAAAGTTTTGCAATCACCCCGAATGGAAGGTTTATTAAAAAAAACCAATTCAGGGAGTAACATTTTCCCCTCTTAATATTCTTCCACACCCATTTTCGGTTCCTTCTTTTTAAACGCATTAACCGAATTCAAAAATAATTTTCTCTTAACTGAATTTTACTATACGGTAAAATTAACCAAATTATTTAATTTGAAGCATCTCCGAAAAGATTTAACATCCTGCTTCAGTCCGCAGCCCCTAAGAAAGGGCGCGAACTTTCGCCAGGGCCCTTTCTGAAATAGCGGTTATAGTGAGGGATGGATTGACGCCCGGATTCGCGGAAATCATCGAGCCATCGCACACCAACATGTTTTCATATCCGTACACGCGATTGTCTTGGTCAATCACCCCCTCACTCGAATTCCCTCCCATGACAGCCCCTCCCAAAATGTGTGCCGTGGAAGGAATCCCAAGCAGCGGTTCGAGCGA
>CAZJYF010000009.1:0-22722 GCA_964549665.1 uncultured Saprospiraceae bacterium | reverse complement strand
CGCCAAAATGACAAGCCGCACAATCATTGGCTATGGCTGCATGTCCTCCTTCCAAAGCATAGAAATTATCGTGGATGTCGAAAGTGGCAGGGCGCCAGCCCGGCTGAGTGGTGTGGCAGCTTTCACAATTCGTCGGAAAGCCCAAAGTCTTGTGGTTGGGGTTTACCGACTGATCGTAGTTGGCGGAGTGGCAACCCGCACAGTCATTCGAAGTATTGTTGTAATCCCCAAAATGACAAGCGGCGCAATCGTTTGCTATCGCAGCGTGTCCGCCATTCAAAGCGTAGAAATTATCGTGGATGTCGAAAGTCGCGGGACTCCAGCCCGGTTGAGTAGTGTGGCAATTTTCGCAATTTGTGGGAAAGCCCAGTGCGCTGTGATTGGGATTCGTACTTGCATTATAAGTATCCGTGTGGCAGCCCGCACAATTGTTGGGCGTATTGTTGAAATCTCCGGTGGTATGGCAAGCTACGCAATCATCCGCAATGGCGGCATGTGCCCCATCCAATACATAGAAATCATCGTGATTGAAGGTGGCAGGTGTCCAGCCCGTTTCCGTATGGCAAGATTCGCAAGTGGTCGGGAAACCAACACCAGAGTGATTGGGGTTGGTGGTCGCATTGTAGGTGTCGGTATGGCAACCCGCGCAGGTGTTTGGGGTATTGTTGTAATCCCCGTAATGGCAGCTTACGCAATCATTGGCTATCGCTGCATGCGCTCCATTCAAAGCATAATAATCACTGTGAATATTAAAAGTAACCTGACTCCATCCCGGTTCGGGGGTGTGGCAGCTTTCACAATTCGTTGAAAGATTTATGGCAGCATGATTTGGGTTCACGGTTTGGGCGAAATCCTGGGTGTGGCAGCCCGCACAGGTTTTGGGGGTGTTGTTGTAATCTCCAAAATGGCAAGCCGCACAATCATTTGCGATCGTCGCATGCGCCTTATCCAGCGCATAATACGTGTCGTGGATGTCGAAAGTGGCTGGTTTCCAGCCCGGTTCAACGGTGTGACAACTCTCACAGTTGGTCGGAAAACCCAACGCGCTGTGGTTCGGATTGGTCGTTTGATTGAACGTCCCAGTATGACAACCCACACATTCCGTGGCCGTATTCGCAAAATCGCCCCCCGTATGGCATTGAGAACAATCCTTTATATCGTGTCCTTTGGTCAAAGGAAAAAAATCGTGATTCACCGCATCGGTATTCCAATCAAAGGCGTCAATACTATGGCAATCGATACAATTGGTGGAAAATCCCGCATCGGTGTGATTTGGATTCGTGCTAGCCTTGAAAGCTGTGAGGTGACAACTAATGCAATCATTCCCAATTCGGTTAAACTGAAGTCCCGATTCTGAAAAATGGCACTCATTACAACTCAGGGTCGCGTGAAGCCCCAACAAGGGAAAACCATTATCCTGATGCAATTCTGTGATATTATCCACCAACCAATTATTGGGCGTGTGGCAACGAGCACAATCCGAACCGGCAGTCTGCCGGTGGATGTCCGTATGGCAGGAAATACACTCCGTGGGCGCTCCCTTGAAAACTAAATTTTCGTGACAACTTCGGCAATCCACCATCTTATGTTGACCCGCGAGTGCAAAATTGGTGGTGCCGTGGTCGAAAGGCAGGGTATCTACAGCTATTTCCCAACTGGCAGAAGAGTGGCAGGTGGCGCAATTGACTTTAAAATCACGGCCGTGGGGGGACTGGGCCTGAAGAAAGGCTGCCAATCCAAGAATCGGTACAATGGCTAATAATTTACGCATTCAACTTTTTAAAGATTGTATTAACAATGTCCTTTTTATCTCAGTGCCGTCTGATTCAAAATTTCATTAAATAAGCTGGTGGAACAAAAAACCTTAACCTACCCATTCTGACTCGTTCCCAAAGGGACTGGGTAGGTTTTATTGCTTCTGCTGACGAAAAAAATCTCACATATTAGATGCTTCCGGTTATCCGAACAAGTTATGCCCGTCTATTTTAATGCCAAAAAAAACGAAATTACTTCGTTAATCTTGTACATTTTAATTAAATCTCATTTTTTATAAAAAACTCTGCTCAAAATCGCTGAATAATTTTGGTGTTAAACCTATTAAAAGTAGAATTATTCTTGTCAAAAGTCCCTTCATAGTATGCATAAAAGGTCAATTTTTTCAGGAGTCTCAACGAGAGGCTCACCCCTGCAATATTTTGATGAACGGTCGTATCACTACTTTTGTAATTGTAATCCACTACCCGAAAATAAAAATCTCCGTTTAATTTTCTTGGAATAATATCTTTTGAAAGCCTGATGCCGAAAATTCGACTAGTCAGAAAATTTGTTTGAAGGAAATTCGCTCTTAGGGAAGTTCTTAAATTAATTCCTCCAATTCGGTTAACGCTCACGTAGCTATTGAGATTTCGGGAAACATTTTTGCTGGTTTTTTGAAATCTCAAACTAGAATTCACACCCCATGAAACATATTTTAAGAGGCGATAATTAAATCCAAACCTCAATCCCTGACGGGTTTCATTCTCAATAAGCTGGTCAATAAAATTTTTATATGTTTCGTAATAGATAATATTTTTTCGATTGTCGTAAGAAGCAGATAACCGCAATTTTTTGGACGCCCGATACCGCAGTGAAAGGAATAAACTGGTCAGCCGCAATTTGTTTTTTGCCACCTCATTGACAACCTGATAAAGGTCCAATTCGGCGGAACTGAAAAAATTCAAGTTTTCTAATAATTCACCCGAATGTTGAAAATAAACAAACCTCCGGTCAACACTGCCGTTGTTGCGCTGCTCGATAAAACCGAGCGTGCTTTGTTGATAATGATTCGGATCTTTGGAAACATAACTGGCATATGCACCGATTTGGAGGAGGTTCAAATTCAAACCATAATCCGTATGGTCGGGTCTCGAACCCACTATGGCACCCAATAAAAAAGATTTGCCCAAACCCGTTTCATATTGGAGTCCATCAATCGCACCAATGCTGGAAATTTTCGGATTTATTCTCCTTCCAAAAGTCAGGCTTGAATTTTCGCTAAAATCGTATTTCACGGAAAGTGAGTAAACTTTGAGGGCATTACCTAAGTTATCTCTTACCTTTTGCCACTGACCGAGCGTATGCTTAAAAGTGAGATAATTTTCCGTTGAAAACTTTGAATTATTCAAATGGCTTCCCTGAAAAGAAAGACCATATCGCATCCGGTTCGTCGTTTTAAAATTCGATATGCTACTGTAGGAGGCTGCAGAAATGCGCCCTTTAATTTTTTGCTTTGATTTGTCTTTTTTGCCCCTCTTTCTTACCTCAGGTTTAGCCCATTCTTTTCCACCGTATTCATTGTCAACAGTGGGAGGTTCTTCTGCTTTTTCGGCTGAGACTACTGATTCCTCTTCTTTCAAAATCGTGATGGCGAAGAGTTCATCAGAGACCTTCATTTTTTCAGAAAGTAGAGGGGTACAAACAGCAGAAGTGGAAGACGTATTATTTACCACCAAAGCAGGAACAGATCCACCATTTTTATTGATAAACAGGGTGTCGCCAATACTGATGTTTTTGGTCGAGGAAAATTTTACATAAACCTTTTGGGTGGATACAAAAGATACGGTTCCCTTTTCCAGAACAGTTTGATTTTGACCTTGAAGGGCAAAACCGATACACACAAAAAATAATATTTGAAAAAAGTTTTTCATTTTAAATAATTTCTAAAAATGAGAAATAATTAACCAAACAATTGCCAACCAAAATATTGGAATTCTGGAAGAAATCAGCTTTCCTAATTCACTTTTAATTTGAATAGACCCAATAAAGCTAGGTTCTAAACTCAACTTTATCAAACCTGCCAAACCCAATAGCCTGGCTATTTATTAGGCATACAAATTCAAGGAACCAAGGAGTCAAAAACTCACTTTTTCTAGCAGCAAAATATCTTTAATTCCAGGTTGAAATCGTGAATTAACTTGCCTAAAAAACCATCATTTGTTGTTCAAACGGAAAAGGGTGTGAATGTGAATATTAGGTGAAATCAAAATTGGGGCGAAGGCGAATAATATACAATAAGTAAGCAAAACCCATTTTGTTCAGTGACACATCTCCGTGAAGGGGGGTGGAACTCAATAATGGTCGATCCATTTGTTCAAAAATTCAATTTTTCCCCTTCGACAGTTCGCATAATTCGTCGTTCTATTCTACTTGTAGTATCGTTCTCGTTCCTAGTATCAGCGTTTCTAAAAAACAAATCCCTAAAACCTTTAATTGTCCCCATTCGGGTGGCAATTATAACAGGCCGGGCTGGAAAAGGAATATCCCGAAACCTCATCATGCTCCCCGGCAAGGCTATTTGCGTTATTGTGTTGATGACAATCGATGCAACTAAAAACCGCAAAATTACCCTGTGTCGTATGGCATTCTACGCAGTCATTCCACTCATTTTTATGTTTTCCGCTAAAAATTGGGAAATACTGCTTGTGGTCAAAATCGGCAGGTTGCCAAGCTTTTTCGGTGTGGCAAGACTCACAATCAGTAGGAAATCCTGCACTTATGTGATTGGGGTTGCTGGTGGCATTGTAGTTATCCGCATGGCAGCCAAAGCAGGTATTGGGTGTATTACTAAAGCCGTCGGTATGGCAAGCCGTGCAGTTGTTTGCAATATCAGCATGAGAATCTTTCAACACATAAAAATTATCGTGATTGGCAAATTCAGCCGGTCGCCATCCAATTTCGGTCGTGTGGCAATCTGCACAATTTGTCGGAAAATTTGAACTTACATGGTTTGGATTCTGGGCATTGTTATAATTGGCCTCATGGCAAACAAAGCAATCGCTTGGGGTATTGGCAAAACTTCCATTCGTATGGCAGACAGAGCAATTCGAAATTTTATGCCCTTTGGTCAATGGGAAAAAATCGTGAATAATATTTTCAGATGACCAATCAAAAGCATTTATGTTATGACAAAGATTGCAATCGACTGAAAAACCCGCATCGACGTGATTAGGGTCGGTAGTGGCATTATAATCCTTGAGGTGGCAATTCAGGCAGTCATTGCCAATCCGCTCAAATCGAAGCATCGTTTCCGATTGATGACAGGCATCGCAACTCACTTCTGCATGGATGCCCAACAATGGAAATCCATTATCCTGATGCAATTCCGTGATATTATCCACCAACCAATTGTCCATGGTATGGCAACGGGTGCAATCCGATCCGACCGTTTGTTGGTGTATATCCGTGTGGCAGGACATACATTCCGTGCTTGCATTTTCAAATACCAAATTGTCGTGACAATTCTTACAATCAACCGACGCGTGCTGGCCAAGAAGGGGGAAGTTGGTAGAATAATGATTGAAACCACCAGATTTTTTCCAACCGGTTGTTTTCGAAACTTCGGGATTGGAAGGTTCCTTAAAATTCCAGGAATCAAAGGGTATATCCCAACTGTCCGCGTTGTGGCAAGCCGCGCAATTTATTTTTAAATTCTCGCCGTGGGGAGATTGTGCCTGAAGGCAAAGGGCAAATCCCATCAGTAATATTATTGATGACAGACTACGCATTCTAAGCTTTTAAATTTGAATTGAGTAATTAATTTCCCATCTACTTCTGTTTTTTTGTGGCAGGCTGAACAGGCCAGTCCCACGTGTTTGCCCTCTAGTTTAAATTTCGTTTTATTGTGGTCAAAATCACCCACATCCCAACTCTTAAATCCGTGACATCTTGCACAGTCGGTAATACCTTTCCGTTCAAATTGCTTCCCGTGTTTGTTTTCGTGACAGCTCACACAAGTGGTCGATAAATTGGCAAAGTCCTCATATCGGTTTTGGCTGCTTTTGTCTTTTGCTCCATGACATTCCATACAATCCTGCTTGGCGTGAGCACCTTCTAATTTGAATTTCGTCAAACTGTGGTCGAAGTGGTTGTCCGCCCAACTGGTACTATGGTGGCAATTATCGCAGGATTGATTGGGGTAATATTTTTCAGAAATGTATCCTTTATGAACATCTTCGTGGCAATCCACACATCGCTCTCCAATTTTACGGAAACGCCACTTTTCTTCCTTCATGTGACAAGCAAAACAGGGTGTGGCAATATGCGCCCCTTCTAAAGTAAACTCACTGTTATTATGGTCTTCAATGCTGAAGGAAGAGTCTTCAAAACTGTCTTCTGAATGACATTTAGAACAATCGGGGGCTGGCACTCCTTTTTCAATGGAAGCAAATTGCCCCTCGTGATAATCCTCGTGGCAGGCGGCACATTCATTATGTGGTAAAGCTTTGGTAAAACTTTCCTTATGACATTTGCGGCAATCCACTGCTGCGTGTTTTCCACGCAACACAAAATCCGTCTTTTTGTGGTCGAATTTATCCGTATCCACCTTTAAAAAGGATTGTTCATTGTGACAATCTATGCAATTGGTTCCAAACTTTTTATCGTGAACGTCCTCATGGCAGGATACACAATCATTCGTCCGAACGCCCACATTGTCTTGAAAAACGGTCTTGGGGTCGGCATCCATATTATGGCACTTGGTACAATTCAACTTATTGTGGGCTCCCTTTAAGGGGAAATGGGTTCTCTTGTTGTGGTTGAATCTTTTTATCCTACTCAGGGAAGTAAACGAACGTTCGGAATGACAGGCTTTGCAATTAGTGCCCAAATTGTCTTGATGGACGTCTTCGTGACAACTGTTGCAATTAGCGAATTTCACCCCTGCAAAACGCTGGAAATCCTTCCCGTTCCGGGTTTCCTTTTTATGACATTCTATACATTCAACTTCCTGGTGTCTTCCCACAAGGGCAAAGTCGGTATCATCGTGACTGAACTTTTTGGCCGGAGAAAAGTCAACGGTAATATGACAACTAGCACAATCCTTTGACAGCGTATTCTGATGGTAATCATCATGGCAGGACTTACATTCCTGCTTCAATCCCAAATAGGTTTTTTTTCTCTTTTTTAATTCCCCGCTGGCAATAAAATCGGGCTTGTGGCATTTGCGACAATCTATTTTCAGGTGTTTGCCCGTGAGTTCATATCCTGCCAATTTGTGGTTAAAATTATCCTCATTAAAATGAATCATTTTGAACTTTCTTCCATGATGTTCGCTATGACAGGATGCGCATTCTTTCCCCTTCACTTCCTTGGAAGCATGATAGCCTGAACGGTTGTCAATCAGACTTTTGATTTCCTTATGACAAACCATGCATTTATCATTGGAAACTTTCTTACCCAAAATATGACATTGGGTACAATTGAGCATTCCTTCCAAATCGGCATGTACATTGGTCAAATCGCCCGGGGATATTTGGGCATGTACCTTTGACAGCAAAACGGTACTCAACAGAGCAATGTGTAATATACTTAGTCGCATTCCTTGAAATTTCGGTAAATATTCTTTCAGTTCTGTCCAATTAATCGTTTCAAAAACTGATTCGCAAAAGTATTAAAATTTTGTGAATCTGACTAACAAGAGGGAGTTTTCAAAGTTGCATCATTTTCTTCTGTTCATTTGATTGACTACTTTTCCCATGTTTTTTTATCGTATAGCCAAATCGTTTGGAAATTTCGATCCCAGCTTTTTGGAGGAATTTGGTCGGCAATTCGCCACCTGCAAAAATGTAAACCAAGTCGTTTTCCAAGGCGAGTTGTTCACCTTCTTTTTCGGTAGCCAGAATAGCCTTATCCTCTTCTATTTTCACCAAATTGCTCTTATATCGAACCTGTAACATGCCTTTTTGAATCGCAGTATCTAGTTTTTCCCTGTTCTTTGGTTTAATTCTACCAAAATTTTCTTTTCGATAAGAAATGATAACATTGTTTTCTTGTTCTGCCAAGGAAAGGGCCGCCTCCACGGCGGAATCACCTCCACCCACGACCACCACATTTTTTTTATGGATGTTTTCAGGTTCTAACAATTTATAAGCTACCTTTTCAGAAACTTCTCCTGGAATGTTCAACTTTCGGGGGCTACCCCGACGGCCAATGGCCAACAAAATATATTTCGCCTTAAATTCCTCCCCTTGCAATGTCATTACATTAAAGTGACTATTTTCTTTGACAATCCCTTCAACTTTGGTTTTTTCCATGATGGTAATGTCATTCTTTGACAAGGCATCCTGCCAGATTTTCAACAATTCCGATTTGCTGGTATCAGTAAGTTTCACTTTGCCGTATAATGGCAAATCCATAGGGGAGGTCATTACGATTTTAGATCGGGGAAAAGTAAACACCGTTCCCCCCAAGGTATCCTGCTCGAGGGTCAAAAATTTTAAATGGTGTTTTTTGGCCATTAAAGATGCGGAAATACCCGCCGGGCCAGCCCCTACGATAATTAAGTCGTAGGTTGAATCATCTTTTTCAATGCCCGATTTGATAATATTTTCAACGGCCAACTTGCCCTGTTCAACACTATTTTTTATCAAGCCCATTCCCCCTAATTCGCCGGCAATAAAAATGCCACGAACATTGGTTTCATAATTCTGACTGACGTGGGGAAGATCCACCCCTCTTTTATCCGTTCCAATCACTAAAGAAATGGCCTCCACCGGACAGGAAAGAAAACAGGCTCCGTGCCCGACACAATTGGAAGCTTTTATTAAAGTTCCGGCACCGTTCACGATACCCAAAATATCTTGTTCAGGGCAGTCCGTCACGCATGCACCACTTTTGATACAGGTATTCAAATCAATCACAGGGTGTAGTGATATTGGCTCATACAAGCCTTCTTGTTTTGCTATTACTATTTTGGCTTCCGCTTGTTGAGATTCTTTTTTAAGTTTTTTCAGATAATACCTTACAAGCGCCCAGCAAAGCAAAAAAATTATGCCATAGAAAATTGTTTGTACTAACATTGATTTAATTTAAAAAATCCAGGTACATCCAAGCGCAACGGTAACGCATACATGTACCACCATAATTATCAGCATGATGAGCGCAAATGGTAAATGCGCAACATGCCAATATTTGAAAAGATTTTGCATAGTTTGAAGTCGCTCGATTCTGTTATTTAAAGAGAGTTCTTCTTGGATAAGTGTAGTAACCTTTTTAACATTAGCCCGAGACAAATTATTTTGCTTGAGGACTTTTTTTACTTTTCCTACGGTTTTTTTGTCCTCAAAATACTTTCGAACTATCCGAGAAAATATATTTCCCTCAAAACCTTGATTTTGAATTTTTGTGGCATCCAAAATGGTTGCATAGCTCGTTTCATCCAATTGCAAAGAACCTTTCAAAAAATCTCCGATGTTGCTTTTCGTCTGCTTGACCTCATTCAAACTCAAGGCCCTTCCTTCAATGGTTCGTGGAATTTGGATGTAAATGAACCTTCCGATGACCCCACTCAACACAACTGCCAGCATACTCCAAAAAGCGATAGAAACAATCCCTCCAAACTTAAAAGCTGTGTGAAACAAAATCATCACCGGACCGAGAGTGCAAAGAAAAATATGGAACTCCAACCAGTATTTCAACCTCCCTAAACGGGATAGAAACTTGTATCTTTTCTTCGCCATGTATCCAAACACGCCAATTAAAATCAACAAGGTACCAACGATTCCCAATCCATGTCCGAATAGACCGTTGGGCTTTA
Organism: uncultured Saprospiraceae bacterium; assembly: GCA_964549665.1. Taxonomy (GTDB): domain Bacteria; phylum Bacteroidota; class Bacteroidia; order Chitinophagales; family Saprospiraceae; genus CAZJYF01. The sequence continues at coordinate 13,151 of CAZJYF010000009.1, read as the reverse complement.
AAAGGGTATGGTCGGCATGATAGAACCGCTCTTCGAGGCTGGTGGTATAATAATCGAATCCTTTGTAAGCCAAAAATAAAGTGGTTAGTACCACGATACTTGCTAAGGTGAAAATGTAAATGCGGTGAACCGTTTGAGACATAAGTAGGTGCTATTTAGTCGAATTTCAATTTTTGTTTTCCCGGTTTTTCTAAAAAAAACAGGTTCCACGATTTAAATAAATGTTAATTGCTATCCAATACGAGTGGTTTGGTATGGAGGGTTGCTTTGATAAAAAAAAATAAGTGCAGGATTGATTTTAAATTACTGAAACAGTTCCTTTCCCTGCACATCGCGTTGAGGCATAATAGAATTCTTGCGATTGTTGGATTTGATAAAAGCAAGAAAAGCAAAAACCGTGCAAAAGAAAATTTCCTTGACTTTCATTTCCAAAAAATGACTTTTTAAAACTCAGCCACCCGCCTTCCGTTCCTCCACAGGCCCCTAAAAAATCTTTGATTATGTTAAAAAAAAGCAGACCTTAGCGGCTTCTAAAATCCAAGGTAATGTTGAACTCAACTTTTTTAAAATCATCCCTTCATCCAGCAGACAATGAAGTCTGGAATTTGGAGTTTTACGAGCCAAGATTGGCTTTTTTAATTGGCCTTAATTTTTGCTTTCCTCGCTGCAGGCTTCCATCAGGAGATGGTAAACGATAAAAATGGTTGGACTTTATTCTTTTTAGTTTTGCTGCCTAATGCAAGCTCTTCTCTTGTTTTTAAATTAATCATAAATGGATTTACTGGTTTTTCAGATAGCAATAGCCTTGACAGTCGTGGTGTTTGCAGTGAACAAAAAAAAGCTGTTCCCTATTACGCTGACAATACAACTTGTTCTTCTTAGCATTAGCAGTTTTTGGGCGGTTGAGGTCTTAATAAGTGGGGCAAATTACGAGCAAAACCTGATGCTTGTGTTTTGGGGAAGTCCATTGAAAATCACCATCGATGCCTTGAGTGCCTTTTTTATTTTGGTGTTGAATTTCACCATGTTTACCGGAGTTTTGTATGCACGAGGCTACCTGCGGCACTATCTGGCTTCTAAGAATCGAGTAGAATTCAGCTTGCATCATTTCAGTTTTTTATGGTTGCACGTTTCGATGTTGTTGGTGTGTATGATTCGGGATGGGCTTGCCTTTTTGGTCGTTTGGGAGTTAATGTCTATCTCGTCATTTTTTCTGGTAATCTTTGAATCGGAAAAGAAAGAGACGGTGCGCACAGGCATCAAGTACCTACTGCAAATGCACATTGGACTGGCCTTCATCATGGCGGGTTTCCTTTATGCGTATGTAAAAACCGGCGCAGAATTATCACTCGAAGGCTTGTCTGTTTATTTCGAGACGTTCAATCCCTTCCCTCTTTTTCTACTGTTTTTTATAGGATTTGGCATTAAGGCTGGTTTTATCCCCCTGCATTCGTGGCTGCCACATGCCCACCCGGCAGCGCCTTCGCATGTTTCGGGGGTGATGAGTGGCGTAATGATAAAAATGGGGATTTACGGCATCCTTCGCGTGCTTACCTACATTCACAGCGATTTGCTCCCAATTGGCATTTTTATTTTGGTCATTTCTTTGGTTTCCGGTTTGTTAGGTGTCATGTACGCCATTGCCCAACACGATGTAAAGAAATTGTTAGCCTATCACAGCATTGAAAATATTGGAATCATCGGCATCGGCATCGGCTGTGGGGTAATTGGGTTAGCTAAGGATATTCCCGTTTTGGCGGTGCTTGGGTTTACAGGGGGTATCTTGCACGTCCTGAATCACTCCTTATTCAAATCCTTGCTGTTTTATGCCGCCGGTTCGGTCTATTTGAAAACACATACCCGGAACATTGAAAAGTTAGGGGGCTTGATAAAGAAGATGCCGAAGACAGCTTTGCTCTTTTTGCTGGCTGCCCTCGCTATTTGCGGGCTTCCTCCTTTCAACGGTTTCATTTCTGAATTTTTGATTTATTCCGGGCTGTTCAAAGGTTTGCAAACGGGGGGGTTCGAATCGGATTTGATTATTCTTTTCACTTTTGTCGGTCTTGCCCTCATTGGTGGTTTGGCCATTTTTTGTTTTACCAAAGTGTTCGGCATTGTGTTTTTGGGCACCCCCCGTTCAACATCGTCATTGCAGGCTTCCGAAGTCAATAACAGTATGCTTTTACCCCAAATAATGGTCGGGCTACTCATCGTAGGCATCGGACTTTTTCCGGTGTTTTTTATGGGGATGGCAAGCAAGGTGACCGTCCTGTATGTAGGAGATATCTCCTGGCTAAGTAGTAGCAGTCCAATCTTGCTCAAGGTGCGTTTGGCTTCCCTTCTCTTTATTTCACTGACAACGATTCTGTGGTTTATTCGCAGAAGCAGACAGAAAAAAGTGGAAGTGACCTACGGACCAACATGGGGTTGTGGGTACACCGGTGCCAACCCGGCTACGAACCAATACACCGCCGCTTCTTTTGCCAATAATTTCCAAGAATTGGCGTCCCCTATTTTTCAGACGGAGAAGCATTACAAAGTCTTGAAAGAAGAGGATATTTTTCCACAAGCCAGAAAATTTGAAACCCACAGCAATGATATTATTGAAGAATACGCCATCGAAAAACCGGTGCAAAAGTTATTGGCCTGGATGAAGAAAGCGGCGATATTTCAAACGGGAAAATTGCAAAATTATATCCTGTACGCGTTTGCCTTTCTGGTTCTTATTTTCTTGCTGACTTTCTTAAAAATAATTTAAAATGGAGGCTATCGGATTAGTTCTGTTGGTTTTAATAAGCCTTTTTTTTCCGGGAATAATAGCCCTCACCAAAGCTAAATTAGGTGGCAGGAAGGGACCCGGGCTTTTCCAACCCCTGTTTGATATATTCCGCTTATTTCGGAAAGGCAGTGTTTACAGCACCACCGGCAGCATTATTTTCCAAGTGGCTCCGATAATTTATTTTGCATCGGTGGTAATCGCAGTTTTATTTATTCCTTTCGGGAACTATCAAGGGCTGCTTTCCTTCGATGGCGATTTTGTCTTCTTCGCTTACCTGCTGGCCATCGGGAAGTTTATGATGATCATTGGGGCCCTGGACACCGGAAGCGGATTTGAGGGTATGGGGGCTAACCGGGAGGCTTTATATTCCATGTTGGTAGAACCTGCCTTTTTTATACTGATGGGGTCTTTGGCATTGCTGACAAGCCACACTTCCTTCTACGACTTGTTCTTCCATCTACATTTAGGTTCTTATTTGACGTATTTGATTGCGGGAATTGGGGTTTATCTTTTGGTGCAAATAGCCCTCGTGGAAAATAGCAGGATGCCCATCGATGACCCCAAAACGCATTTGGAACTGACGATGGTGCATGAAGTGATGGTGCTGGACAACAGCGGATTCGATATGGCGCTCATTCACTTGGCCACCGGATTGAAATTTGCTATCTATTCCGGCTTAATAGCCAACTTATTACTTCCGAATAGTTGGCCGATAGCTACCCATTTTGTGATTTTCTTATCAATAGCAATTTTGTTTGCCATAGTGGTTGGCTTCGCGGAAACGTTCAAGGCGAGAACTAAATTAGCCAAAAATCCGCAGTGGATAATAACGCTGTCCTCTATTGCCCTGATTGTGTTTTTTGCGGTACTGGTCATTATTCATAAATTCATTCTAAACTGAAAACATGGTCTTTTTTCTTTTAATCCTATTCAATATTTCGCTGGTTTATTTAGCCCTTTTCAGGAGGGTGAAGCGATACATAAATATCCTGGCAGTTCAGGGTTTATTATTGTTTGGCATAGCGATTTTTTCTCTGCGGGATTTGGATGCTTTTCATTTGGCATTTATTCTATTGGAAACATTATGTGTGAAAGCGATCATCATTCCCTGGTTCCTAAAAAGACTGCTCAAACGAAATTCTTTTGACCGCTTAAGCCAAAGCAAGGTGCCTGATTTTGCTTCGGTTCTGGTCATTTCCCTGGCGATTGTATTTGGTTTTGTCTTGGACCAAAACATGCACGAAGGGAATTTGCAAAGCGGGCTTTTTGCCGTTTCAATTGCCTGCATTATAACGGGGATTTATTTTGTCATGACCCATCTCAACATTTTCACACACCTGATAGGTTACCTGGTCATGGAAAACGGAATATTTTTGTTGTCGCTTTCTGTTGGCAGCGAAATGCCCATGATGGTAAGCCTGGCAATTCTGCTCGATGTTTTTGTGGGCGTATTGGTGCTGGGTGTATTTATTAACCGTGTTGGCAATACCTTTAAAGAGATGGATATTGACAGACTAACGCAATTAAAGGATTAGGAGATGCTTTCAATCTATTTTTCAGTAGCCTTAGCAGGCAGCCTGCTTATTTTCTTCCTGAAAAAGAAGGGGGTCAATAACTTGATAATCTTGTCTTTTCTTGCATTGCAAACTGCCTTGACAACATATGCTTTTACCCACTTGAATGAGCGGGATTCTCTTTTTTTCAAATTTGATTCTTTGGGCATAATCTTAACTGTGGTGCTTACCTTATTGTCCTATGCAACCTTTTATCACAGTTGGCTTTACCATAAAAGACATCCATTTGGAATGCAGTGCGAGAGCCTTTATTATGCCGCATTGATCATGCTGACTGCCTCCATGAATGGAGCCTATTTTGCCGAACATATTGGTGTCATGTGGGCCTGCATTGAAGCCACTACATTATGTGTGGCAGCCTTGATCTATCACGAACGAACCCCCCTCACCGTTGAGGCTGCTTGGAAATATGTGTTCATTTGTTCCATTGGAATAGCCATTGCGTTCACCGGTATTTTATTCCTGAGTGCCGCAGCAAGCAGTGTAGGCGTTGTGGACCTGAATCTACCGCATCTCCTGGCAGCGGCGACTGCGATGCACCCAATGTGGTTGAAAATTGCTTTTGTCCTGGTGCTAACCGGATTTAGCGCCAAGATGGGATTGTTCCCATTGCACACCGTTTGTGTGGATGCGCATACCGCTGCCCCGCCACCCATCAGCGCCTTCATTTCCACCACCTTGATGAATGTGGGTTTTTTAGGAATATACCGCATCTACACCATCATTGCCCAAACGGATGCCTTGCCCTGGGCTAGATCAGTCCTGTTGATTTGCGGGACTATCTCCATCGCGCTCTCCGCTATTCAACTATTAAAAGTGAAGCATTTTAAGCGAATGTTTGCTTTTTCAAGCCTGGAACACATGGGCATCATCGCACTAGCCTTAGCTGCCGGGGGAATAGGCTATTATGCCGCCATTTTGCATCTCGTTCTTCACTCCTTTGCCAAGGCAAGTTTGTTCTATCAAATTGGGCAGGTGCATGACCTTTACCACAGTTATTGGGTGAAAGACAGTGGCAGATACCTGAAATTGAATCCCCTCGGCGCGTTGGTGATTATCCTCGCATTTTTGAGCATTACAGCCATGCCGCCATCCGGTTTGTTCGTCAGTGAATTTCTAGTGTTCAAGTCCCTATTTATCGCCAATCATTATTTCATTGCCATTGCCGCTTTATTGTTGCTGACTGTCATCATTTTCGTTTTTGGTAAAAACCTGGCGCAACTGCTTTATTTAAATGGGAAAGGAATACCTGCAACTGAAGAGGCTAACATCAATAAAATTGAGACTATTTCACAATTTGTGCTGCTTGGATTGATCATCTATTTGGGTGTTAACCCGCCTGACCTTTTTAATGAACTGATAAATGGCGCAACCGCCATTTTAAAGTAAAAACATGACTAAAAAAAATCAAACTATTCTGGATGTGAAAAACGGACAGGCAGTAAGTTTGAATGAAATTCCGGTAAGTCCATATCCAGGTTTTTACCGCCAAGTACTGGAATTCATGGAAAATGAGGAGGCGCACTGTGCCAATTATTATGCCTTGCCTTATCAGAATAAATTGAAATTCATTTGCTGCCTGGCAAATGATTCGGAACACAATATCCGGCTTCTTTCTCATGAAATGGAATGGAAGGAAGTACCGGGACAACTGAAATCTTTGACAAAACATCTCCCGGCTTTGCATCCCTTCGAGCGGGAGATCCATGAAAATTTCGGGGTGGAGTTTGAAGGCCATCCTTGGCTGAAACCGCTTCGGTTTCCACACGATCGCTTCAATCGGGATATGGAAATAATTGATTACCCCTTTTACAAAATCGAAAGTGAGGGCTTGCATGAAGTTAGTGTGGGACCGATTCATGCCGGAATTATTGAGCCGGGGCACTTCCACTTCATTTGCAATGGAGAAAATGTGTTGCACCTCGAAATTCAACTCGGCTGGCAACACCGGGGCGTGGAAAAGCTCTTTTTGGATAAACCAAAATTGCTCCAACGGACCCTCTTGGCTGAAAATATAACCGGAGATACGACTATCGGACACAGCCTGGCTTTCGTTCAATTATTGGAAGGCTTGGGTGAAATTACCGTCAATAGGCGGCTTCAGGCTGAGCGTTCCATTGCACTGGAACTGGAACGAATTGCCATCCATGTCGGAGATGTTGGCGCCCTCTGCACCGATGTCGCTTATCAATTGGGGGCGAATGTTTTTGGGGCATTGCGCACGCCCATCATCAACTTCATGCAATCCTGGTGCGGCAGTCGTTTTGGCAAAGGATTGATTCGGGCAGGCGGCAGTCATTACCCCCTCACCGAAGAATTAGCCCAACGTCTCAAGGAAGTTCTCAACGATTTCGAAGGGCGTTTTGCCGAAATGGCTGATAAAGTTTATGCGCTACCCAGCATCGAAAACCGCTTTGACAATATCGGCAGGATTACCACCAAACAGGCAAAACTGATTGGAACGGTGGGAATGGCAGCTAAAATGGCCGGCCTAAAACGGGACATTCGACAAAGCCACCCTTTTGCTGCCTTTCAACACATCCCTTACGAACCCGTCATGCTACCCGGGGGCGATGTGTATGCCCGATTTTTCCTGCGAAGGTTGGAGGTTGAAAAATCCATCGCTTACATCCGGGAAACCTTGGCAAATAAAATCAGCTTTATTCAATCTTTTTCTACACCCATTCAGGAAGAAAATCTGAAACTCGCCCCCTCTGCCTTCCTCCTGTCGCTGACCGAAGCTTGGAGGGGTGAGATTTGCCATTGTGCCCTCACAAATAATAAAGGAAATATCATTCATTATAAAATTAAAGACCCTTCCATGCACAACTGGAAAGCCGTGGAACTTTCCCTGCGCGATTTGGAAATCTCTGATTTCCCAATTAATAATAAAAGTTACAACCTCAGCTATTGCGGTCACGACCTATAAAAAAAAAGAATCATGTTGAAAGAAATACAAATATTAGCCCAGCACGGCAAGCAATATATCCCCGATTTAACCACCGCTTCCGTAGCCCCTCCTTTTAGAGGAAGACCGGTCATCACCGATGTAGAAGTAGATGCCAAGACACTTGTGGCACTATGTCCAACCGCTGCGATATCAACCAATCCCATTGCCCTCGATTTAGGAAAATGTGCTTTTTGCGGAGAATGTGCATGGGCATTTCCCGACAAAATAAAATTCACAAACGACCATAAAATCGCCACCAACGACCCGCAACGTTTATTAATTAAAGAGGGACAGGATGCGCCGGTTCTGCTCAACCCAAGCCTTATCAGGGAGGCGGTCAAAGGCATTTTCGGAAGGTCACTTAAGTTGCGGCAGATTTCGGCAGGCGGCGATAATAGCTGCGAATTTGAACTGGGGGCCTGCGGCAATCCAAATTTTGACATGGGCAGATTTGGGATTGAATTTACTGCCTCGCCCCGTCATGCGGACGGTATCGTGATTACCGGTCCTATCACCGAAAATATGGCGGAAGCAATCCGAATATGCTACGACGCCATACCTGCCCCCAAAATAGTGGTGTTGTGTGGAATCGATGCCATCAGTGGAGGGATATTTGAAGGAAGCAGCGCGCTGAACAGGCAGTTTCTCAAAGAAGTTCCAATTGACCTGTATGTACCCGGCAATCCGCCCCACCCCTTGACCTTTATCAATGGAATTTTGGAACTTACAAGGGCAGCCTTTTATGAAAAACGATTACGGAAAGGCAAGTAATTACGAATCCCTGTAACGCGGCTACCCTTTAAGAATTCCGATTTGTCAAATCTCCTAACTCGACACGAATTATCAAACACATCTGAGACGTGAATAGTAGGCATTCTAAATCGGAGTCGTAGAACATCTGAGTTTTTCAGGTACATGATTCCCAAACTATGCGCAATGTTTGTAATTTAGCGGCTCAAAAATTACAAAACATGAAAAAGATAGTCTTTGCCTTTTGCCTTTGGTTTACCGTTCAAAGCTTAACCGCCCAAAAGGTGGGGGGCGATTTGCAGCATTTGCAAGTAGATGTAGTGTATCTCGCGTCCGATTTGCTCGAAGGACGCGAAACCGGAAAGCCCGGTGAAACCCTTGCGGCCCAATACATTGCGTCCCGATTTGAAGGAATAGGTCTGAAGCCGAAAGGCACGGAAGGTTCTTGGTTCCAAGCTTACGATTTCAACTACAAATCCAACCCGCATGTGGATAATGGCGAAGCCCGCACCGGCAGAAATGTGGTGGCATTTCTCGATAATGGCGCTGCCACTACTGTTGTCATCGGCGCACATTTCGACCATTTGGGACATGGCATATTCGGGTCCCTCTACACGGGAGAACCCGCCATCCACAATGGTGCCGACGACAACGCAAGTGGTGTAGCGGCTTTGCTTTTGCTTGCCAAACGACTGAAAAATTCCAACGCAAACCACAACAATTACCTCTTCATCGCTTTCTCAGGGGAGGAATTGGGTTTGTACGGTTCCAAATATTTTGTCAACCACCCAACGATTGATTTGAACACGGTCAATTACATGCTTAACATGGACATGGTGGGTCGTTTGAATGAAGAAAAAAAACTTGCCATCCAAGGCGTCGGAACTTCCCCGGTTTGGAAAGAGGAACTAGCCCGAATGGAGAACACCGGCATCAAAACAAAAACCTCCGAAAGCGGTATCGGTCCTTCCGATCATACTTCTTTCTACCTGCAAGACCTCCCTGTTTTGCATTTCTTCACCGGTCAACACGCCGACTACCACAAACCCTCCGACGACAGCGAATTGGTCAATTACGAAGGCATCCTGACGGTCTCCAACTTTATCCTTCAATTGATAGAACAACTCGATGACGATGGAAAATTGGCATTCACCAAAACAAAGGATGAGGACAAGGGCAAGGAAGCGGCTAATTTCAAAGTCACCCTCGGCATCATGCCCGATTATATGTCCGACGTAAAAGGACTGCGCATCGATGGGGTGAAAGAAGACAATCCGGCTGCCAAAGCAGGAATGCAAAAGGGAGACATCATCATCCAAATGGGCGAGCTGAAAGTCAAAGATATTTACGATTATATGAAAGGGTTGGGAAAGTATAAAAAAGGCGACCACGTCATGGTGAAAGTGAAACGAGCAGAGGAAGTGCTGGATTTGGAAGTAGAATTTTAGTGGCCTTTTTTGCTTTACGGCCCATAATTGGGACTGCTTTAAAAAAAAAATCAAAGTTAGCCTTGTAAAAAAATCCTCATCAAATTCGTATTCACCGGATAATGAAACACGCCAAAAGTAAAAAGCTGCCCTCCTCCCCTGCTTCCGGAGATATGCGTCTGAACAAGTACGTTGCCCACTGCGGCATTTGTTCCCGCAGGCAAGCGGTTGAATTCATCAAGAAAGGCCATGTGAAGGTGAACGAGCAAGTTATGCTCAACCCCGCCTATCAGGTTCGGGAGGGAGATAAGGTGCATTATAAAGGCAAAAGAATACAGCCCGAGGCACGAAAAGTATATCTTCTATTGAACAAACCCAAAGATGTAGTCACCACCGCAAAGGACGAAAAAGGGCGCAGAACGGTTTTGGACATCGTAGGACATGGCGTTAAAGAAAGGGTTTACCCCGTGGGTCGTTTGGATAAAGCTACCTTGGGTCTGTTATTACTGACCAACGATGGCGACCTGGCAAAAAAATTGGCTCATCCCAGCCACAAAGTCAAAAAATTTTATCACATCGTATTGGACAAACCGCTAACCAAATCCCATCTCGACGCCATCGCAGAGGGGTTGGAATTAGAAGACGGCAAGGCCATTGTGGATAGCATCGATTACGTGGAGAAGAAGGGTGAAAATGAGGTGGGCATCGAATTGCACATTGGCAAAAACCGCATCCTGCGTCGCATTTTTGAACATCTTGGCTACAAAGTGAAGCGCTTAGACCGAACCTATTACGCCGGACTGACCAAAAAAAATCTGAGCAGAGGGCGCTTCCGCCACCTTACTGAAAGAGAAATAATCATGTTGAAACATTTTACCTGAGAGAGGCTTTGCATGAAAAAATGAACCGCCATTCACTTACTGTCCAATTTTCAACTTTAAAAAATAACAGCCAGCCCGATTTTGATTTAATGGGAGATGGGACGATCCTTTTCAATGGCTTCTCATTTCAGCAATAAAATATCTCCGCTAAAGATTTCAGAATTATTTTCCAAAAAAAGCACCTCGGCAAACCAAACATAGACGCCGGTTTGCAATGTCCTGCCCCGCTTTTTGCCATCCCAACCATCTGCCATTTCATTCAATTGACCTTCCCTGCGTTCAAAAACCAAATTTCCCCAACGATCGAAAACGCGAAAGGATTTGACGGTCAAGTTGCCTTTGCCTTGCAGGAAAAAAACATCATTGATACCATCGCCATTAGGGCTGAAGGCATTGGGAGCATAGATTTGTGTGTTTTTGTTTAGGCTGACAAAAAGCTGGTCGGTGGCAGTGCAACCGTTTTCGTCGGTAATGGTGACGGAGTAGGTGGCGTCCTCCAAAGGTTTGGCAGTGGGATTGGGACAGTCATCGCAACTCAAGACATCCGCGCTGGAAACAGCCCACCGAAATTGGAGGGCAGCACTTCCGTTTGTTGAATAGGGCAGTTGCAAGGTTTCTCCAAATTGGATTATCCGGTCTTCACCCAAATCAATAAAAAGAGGATCTTCCACTTCGGTGACAAATACTGAATCGCCGAAGCTTCCACAATTGCCTTGAATTTCGACCCAGTACCAACCAGGTGTAGTCACTTCCAGCGTTTCCCCTTTGGAACCATCACTCCAGGTGTAATCAAGTCCGTTAGAGGCAGCTGTCAAAAGGAGAATTCCATTCGGACAAAGCAGCGGTTCGGCATTCAATATCACCTCTCCCTCTGCCAAAACCTTTATTGGAGTGGGGTCATCGGGTATGTCGGTCTGCGGGTTGTCGGAAGGGATTTCCACGCCCAAACCGGCAGGGAAACCATCTGCGAAAGCCTGTCCTTCAAAGGTTCCTGAGAAATTTCCGACATCCACTTTGAGCACCAGAGAGTCTATTCCCAACAAAATATCCATGCCTGTCATTTCAAATTGGTTGGTTCCCTTACCACTCAAAATTTCTCCGAAATTAGGAATCTTCACGATTTCCGTTATCGTAAATTCCGGCGGGAAAACATCCAAAAAATCTTTTTGTCCATAACTCGTTCCCGCGGTGTTCACAAATTTGTAAATTACAGTCACTACGCTGCAGGGAACGACCTCCGAAGGCACTACTGTTTTGAATAATTTTAATCGAAAAGGGCAAGAGCAGCCATCCGTAAAACTGCCCCCAGGCCCATTAAAGCGTTGGAGAATTTCACCATTGAACTTGTCGAACAACACGAGATTGTTTTCCTGTGAACCAAAGCTGGCATAACCGAACAAATTGCCTGCTTTATCATAAAACAAAGAACCCAGGGAGGCTATTTCCGGGTGCGCCTGAAAGTCCACGCTGGTCACCGGGCCCCCACTGCTGACATTCGCAAGTCTTTTATTTGTATTGTCCCAACCCATAATAGTTCCCAATACCGGGTCAATGGCCATGTCGGTAATCTCAATTGGGTCATCACTCAAAACCGGTAAATATCCAGCCTGGTAGGGTGGAAGCAGATTGACGGAGGCCAGTATTTGGTCGGTATTGTTTCCAGCTTCTTTTCCTATCAACATCAGCCGCCCACCGCCGGCTAGGACTACCCCCGACCGGTATTCTAGATCGGTCTGAAAACTGAAAGGAACCCCCAAATCAGTTGCCATGCCCTGGGCATCTATCTTCCACAATTTATTTGTTTGAAAATCCAGCCCATAAATAAAATTATCTCTTACATTATACCCAATTCCTGTCAATCGAACTCCGAGGTCGGAATTGATGGTACTCACCACAGGAAATCCGTTTTCGTTGAAAACGATTTGTTCCAAGCTGCTGTTCGAATTGCCACTGCCCGCCAGCACCAGGTATAACACGTCGTCCATACAGTTGAATTCCTGCGCTTGCAGGCTAGAATTAAGGAGCAACCAACCACCCCAAAGAATCGATGCTATGTGCAGGTATCGTTTCAAATTTTCTGATTATGCTTCATAAAGTAGGCTTAAAAATATCGCCGCCACAAAAACAAAAATACCAGAAAAAGTAATATAACAGGCGGTAATTGAAGAGGAAGAACAGACAAAACGCGCAGATGTCGGGACGCATAAGGTCGCCCATTGACAATCCGAAAACCGCGCTACCCTCTTCTCAATTTACCCTTCCGAGAGAATCTACACCCCAATTTTTCCCTGCACAACTTCCTCAAAATCAGCTACATTGAGCTTACTTTCCAGCCAGGAGATAAAATCAAAATATTCGAAAGCCTGCCGTTCGTATTCCTCTTTTTTCAACTCGAACAATTCGTCCAGCATTGTCTGAAAGCCTTCCCGTTGCTGTTGCCTGCTTATCCAACCCGGATATTTTTTTAAAAACCGGAGCATTACGGACTCCACCTTGAAGAGACGCTTACGTTTGGAAAGGAACCTGTAGGTGGATTGGGTGATGTATTCCAACAATTTGTCATTGCCCAATTCGTAATGCGTTATCAAATTTAGAATCCTGCCGAAACAATGGATGTCTTCCCGCGTTTTCAGGTCCGGGTCGTTGAGCAGCAAATTGAGCCAGTCGAGGGCATTTTCGTATTTTCCGGCCCCAAAATAAAGGTAGCCCAGATTGTAATACAGCCCCAAACGCTGCGCACCGTTTATATCTTCCCTGTATTGGGCAAATTCATGTTCCAGGGGGCGCAGG
>CAZJYF010000008.1:1298-23214 GCA_964549665.1 uncultured Saprospiraceae bacterium | reverse complement strand
CTCCTGGCCGAAGTACTCGACAGCACATTCAAAGCCCTCGAAGACGTGCCCAAGGGTCACCGGTTGAGTATTGAGGTCGTGCAAATCCTAGTTCAAATGAACCTCCGGGCCGTGCTGCTCAACCGGCGGGTTTTGGAAAAAATTGCATTCGGAACCGATGCAGAAAAGATGGTTGTCCTCAACGCCGCCTTGGATTTGGTTTTCTCTTTTGTCTTCAAAAATGAAACGGTGGTGGACCGCGGGGAGCTGCTGCTGGATTTGCTGAAATATGTTTTTGAACAAATACTGGCACGGCATCCGGACAAGACCGGTTTGGTTTTGATTCAAATTATCCTTTCCGAAGAAACGGGCATTGCCTTGTCGGGAGGCTTGGATTCTGAAGAACTGAACAAATTGGTTGCCGTTTCTCTTTTCGCCCTTTCGCAACATCCCGAACTGCTGTCTTCAAAGGCGGGGATCCAAAATGTAATTTCCGGCGTGGCGGGCGCTTTAGCCGATTCTGGTTTCAAGCAGCCCGCTTTGGTCAATGAATCCATCCGGCTGGTGCTGGAAAAAACGACCGGAAACCTGGATATTTTGCTGAACAACCGGAAACAAAAGGACAAAAATATTCTGGTCGTGGCATTGAAGCAAATCCTCAATGCCATCAGCGCGAGGCCCCGCCAGGGAAAATGGAAACCCGGCCTCACCCAAGAACAAACCCTGGAACTCATTGGCTTCCTTTTGGAGGAGGTGACCCTAAATCCGGAATGGGTGAAAAACGATGCCCTCCGCATCGCACTGATTGCGATTTTCAAATCATTGGAAACCATCCCCACCGCCAAAAAACTCCATTTCCAAACCGTGCAAATTCTCCTGGAAGAGACCGTCAAAGCGATTGGCTTTCGCAAGCAACTCATGCTCCATTTGCAAACTTCCGGCGGAACACAAAAACGGGCCATTACTTATTCCCTGGAATCTTTATTCGCCGTTTTGTACGACAAGAACAACGAAAGCACCGGCACCTGGACGCTAACGCAAACGCCGGTCATCAATGCCATCATCGAGCATTTTTTACTGGGCATTTCAGCGAAAGCTGTCACACAAGAAGAGATTGACAAATCGGTCGGCAAGGTGGAAGCGGCGGTGAGGAAATTGAACGATAATCTCGCTTTTCAATTGGAAGACCTGCTTGCCACTTTGGAAGGTTTAGCTTAAAAATCATCCAAACTTTTGATAAAAAATGAATGAAAACATGAAAAAGCCTATCCTTATTTTTTTTGACAAAAAACGATTCATTCCAATTGCCGTACTTTTCGCAATTGTGTTGTCGGGTTGTGCCCACCTTGCCCATTTCCATGCCGCACAGGATGCTTTCAGCAGAGGTGCAGAAATAGAAAATGCGGCTAAAATGACCCAAAGTATTTCGGATGCTTCACCGGATGCTTATTACAACCTGGCTTATGCAGAGGTGCAGAAAGCTTTGAAATACAGCGGGAAACTGGAAGCCGACGGCTTGGTGGGTAATGCCTTCTCCCTTCAGGCTTTGTGCGAGTGGAAGTTGAAAAAATATCAAAAGGCGCGAAAATCGGCCCAGTCGGCCATCACGCATTTGGATGATGAAGTAAAAGCCGATGCTTATTTGCCGAGGGATTTGGCGGTGATGAAAGCATTGGACGGGCTCATCGGAATCGATGTGGCAAATGACGCTTTGCGCCAATTGTCCGACGTTTCGGACTTTGCCGCTACAAAAGGTCGCTACTCTGAATTTTATTTTGCGGAAGGAGGAGAAGGAGGCGTCCAAAAAGCCTTGGCAGCTTTGGAAAAAATTTCCGGCGAAGTAAGTCCAAACCATGAAGTACGGGCCTATCTTGCGCTGTCAATGATGGCCGGTTTAAAAGTCTGGAGCGATGCGCTCAACGAAATGAAACAATCAATGGATGCAGGCAGTACTGCCTGGTCTTTAGACGAAAAAAGAACAAACTACGATTGGTACGACGCCCAGAATGAAATCTTTCAAGGAACGAAATCGCACTACTTCGACTTGCTCGGCAAAGCCCTGCCGCGAGGAAAAGAACACCCCGCGTACCAATATTGGTTATTGTTGATGGGTGGGAATTGATCGTGGAAAAAGGGGAGAGGTCGATTTTCTGTTTCGTTTGACAATCAAATTTTTATGAATTATTCAGCAAAATTTGTCCGCGTCTTTATTTCTGTAATTTTATTGATTTGGAGTTTTCTGTTTATCGAAGGTAGTTGTATTCACCATCCTGCTGAGTCGATTTCGGAGGAGAATATTTACCCGGTAGATTCTAACTTGGTATTGCTTACCGAATTGCCGACGGAAGTCGATGAAAGTTCAGGCTTGCTGTTGGTGGGCGGCCATATTTGGACGCAAAACGATAGCGGCGATGACCCAGTTCTCTACCAAATTGCGGTCAACAGAGAAGAATTGAAACACCAAATTAAACTGGAGAATGCCTTCAACAAAGATTGGGAAGACCTCGCCCAGGATGAACGCTTCATCTATGTCGGCGACTTCGGTAATAACGGGGGCAATCGCAGAGACCTGTCCATTTACAAATTTCCCAAAAGGACATTGGGCGACGATTCGACCCAAGAAGTGGAAACCATCCATTTTTCCTATCCAGACCAAAGCAGGTTCAATTACCTCCCCTACACCCACAATTTTGATTGCGAAGCGATGATATGCCTCGGCGACAGGCTTTATCTATTTTCCAAAAACCACCAGGATAAACGAACCAAATTGTACAGCCTGCCCAAGGCATCAGGGGCTTATCTGGCTACTTTGGAAGATGAATTCAATTCGGACGGAACCATTACCGCTGCCGCAGTTGACAAATTCAACGAAATAGTTGCCTTAGTCGGGTATAATTTCGACTCGAAAACGCAACAGTTCTCCCCTTTTGTCTGGCTATTTTACGAATATCCCGGTAGAGATTTTTTTAATGGCAAAGCCAAAAGGATCGATTTTCCCCTTTTCGGACAAATGGAAGGGATTTGTTTTTTTGGCAATGAGCGATTTTTTATTTCCACAGAAAGCAAAAATGACAAAAAAGGAAAGCTTTTTCTTTTTGATGCTAAAAAATGGCTAGATTAGCCCGCTGAGTAGTCATTGCTCAGTTTCGATTTTTACCCCCCTAAATCCATTGCTTCCTAACCAATCACCAATTTTCCAATTCATCAGGTCACTAATGGAATTCAAGAAGAAATAGCTCAGTCGAAGTTATTTATTTTTCATTCCTTTTAAAAACTTTCCGATTATGAAACGAACAAGAAGAACTTTTCTCAAACACACTGGCCAACTAGCGGTTGGCGTAGGTTTACTTGGCATTTACAGTTGCAATGAGGCAGGCGGAGACGCGAACAAAGCCGACTCAAAAGAACTTGCTTCTGCCGAAACGACCAAAGGACTTTTTTTCAAAATTTCATTGGCAGAGTGGTCTTTCCATAGGGCCCTAAAAGCAGGCAAAATGGATAACCGCGACTTTGCAGCTACAGCGAAAAATGTTTACGGCATCGATGCGATAGAGTATGTGAATCAATTTTTCAAAGACAAAGCGAAAGATCAGGCTTATCTGACTGAACTAAAAAAACGAGCGGACGATAATGGCGTTTATACCAATTTAATTATGATTGATGGAGAAGGAGGGATGGCAGAAGTGGAACCCAAAAAACTGCAACAGTCTCTGGAAAACCACTACAAATGGGTGGATGCCGCAAAATTTTTGGGTTGCCAGGCTATCCGGGTCAATGCTTTTAGCACCGGCTCGCCCGAAGAAGCTGCCAAAGCAGCCGTTGATGGATTGAGCACTTTGGCAGAATATGCCGCCAAAGTCGGTTTGAATGTGATTGTGGAAAACCACGGCGGCTTTACGTCCAACGGAGAATGGCTTTCAGGTGTCATGAAACAGATTAATCTGCCGAATTGCGGCACCCTTCCCGATTTTGGAAACTTCTGTACTAAGCGAACCAAAGGCGTTTGGGAAGGCGATTGCGTCGAGGAATACGACCGCTATAAAGGGGTCACTGAAATGATGCCGTTCGCCAAAGCGGTCAGTGCCAAATCGTACGGATTCGACGCCGAAGGCAATGAAACGACCATTGATTATTCGAAGATGTTGAAAATTGTAAAAGATGCTGGCTACACAAGTTATATAGGGATAGAATATGAAGGGGAAACCATGAGTGAAGACGAAGGCATCCGTGCGACGAAAGCCTTATTGGAAAGAGTCGGCAAGTCAATAAGTTAGATTGCACTTTCTTTACAAAATGGAGAATTGGAAATGGAGAATGGAGAAGATATAACAAACAATAATTGAATATTGCTTCGATTATTAATTTTTTATAAAGTTGTAAATTCTAACATTTTTAATTTTTAATTCTCCGTTTTCAATTTGTCGAAACCCCGGAAGTCTTCCTTTGGCGAAAAAAAAATCAGTTCAGCCATAAAATTTTCCATTACCAGGACAAGTAGGAAGGGAAGAAGAAAAATCGTTTACTTTTGTTGCTAATATGCTTCAAAATACACTGGTCAAATTACTCCTTGCCCCAATTTCACTGCTCTATGGAATAGGAGTCAGCCTTCAGGATTTTTTTTATCGCAGCGGCTTGCTCAAAGGTATTGAGTTTAATCTTCCAGTCATCTCTGTGGGCAATTTATCTATCGGCGGTGCTGGGAAAACACCCCTTATCGAATACCTAATTCGCCTGTTAAAAGACTACATCGATGTTTCTACTTTGAGCAGGGGCTACAAGAGAAAGACGAAAGGTTTTTTAGTCGTTAAATCCAAAGATACGGCTGATTTGGTGGGCGATGAACCCCTTCAGTTTAAACGGAAATTTCCCGAAATCCTCGTAACCGTCTCCGAAAGCCGAACTTTTGGGATTCCCGAAATTGTGAAAATAGCACCGCAGACACAGCTGGTTTTGTTGGATGATGCCTTCCAACATCGCTCCGTAAAACCGGGTCTGAATATCCTGCTCACCGAATTTAATCATCCCTTTACGAGGGATTATCTTCTGCCTTCCGGTCGTTTGCGGGAGTGGCGTTCTGCCTACCAGCGCGCCGATGTCATTATCGTTTCCAAATGCCCGCCTGCCATTTCAGAAGCAGAAAAAAAGAAGTTAATTGACGAAATCAAGCCTTTGCCTTACCAGAAAATTTATTTCTCCTACTACCATTATCTTCGCCCATATTACCTTTTCGATTCAAAATATGTCACCCAACTTCAAGCCGATTGGGATGTCCTGTTGATTTGCGCCATCGCCGGCACGGATTATCTCGTGGAGTATTTGGAATCACAGGTCCATTCGGTGAAGGTATTGGAATACGAAGACCACCATTATTTTTCAAATTCGGACGTAGCCAATTTGAAACATCAGTTTGAGAAATTTCCTTCCCAAAAGAAGATCATTTTGACGACCGAAAAAGATGCCATGCGCTTGGAGACACATCGGACCTTTCTAAAAGAAAACCAGTTGCCGGTATTTTCGCTGCCGGTAGAAGTGAAATTTCATTTTGATGAAGGGCCCCAATTCGACCAATTGGTGAAGGATTATTTGTTGAATTTTAGAGTTTGAAGGTAAAACTTCAAAATCTTCGTCGTCTCCTGTTTGGCTTCAAACATCCCCATGTGCCCTACATTTTGGAGTATGTGAATATCGGCGATGTTCGGTAAGTGGGTTTGCGCAAGACTTACTTCAAGTGGTATTGCCGAATCTTTTTTGCCTATTATGAACAAAACAGGACAATCAATTTCCCCAAAAAAAATTGAGTTGTCCGGCCGTTCACTCATGGCCTCCAGGGCTGAAATAATGGCTTCAGGGGCACAACGGGCCGCATTGAAAATCAATTTGTTCAACTCCATAGGAAAGCCCGGGCTGAATTTGGTGGCAAATAATTTCGGCATCAATTGCTTGACAAAATGGAGGTGCCCGTTTTTTTTGATGAATTCGATAGCTTTTGTTCGTCCCGTTTTTTTTTCATCCGAATCGGCAAAAGGATGTGAGTGAAACATTACCAGACCCAATAACCGGCCTGCGTATTTTTTTGCAAAAGCAACACCCACGTACCCCCCCATTGAATGTCCGATGAGGAAACATTTCTTAATCTTCAAATGATCCAAAACAGCCTTCACCGCTTCGGCCATGACTTCCATGGAATGCTCTTCCTGCAATTCAGAACATCCAAAACCTGGTAAATCAATCCGAAGTACCCGGTAGTTTTGAAAGGCCATTGCAAATTCGTCCCACATTTGACTATCCTCACAAAACCCGTGAAGAAAAACAAGTGTCGTGCCTCTCCCTTCCAAATGATAAGCTACTATTTTTCCTTGAAATTCAATGGATTTCATGCGTTAATAATTGAGGTCACTCAACAGACAGGCTTGGGGATAGTATGCCTTGAAGAAAGTCATTTCGCCAATTTTTCAAAGGCATCATCGTATTGAGCGGCTAAAATACTCCAATCGTATTTGGCAACAAAATCCGGTAAATGCCCCGTTAGCTTCTTTGCGCGAAAATTGGAGACAATAGCTTTTAATTTGTCATAAAAATCGCTCTCTTCTTCGTAGAAATGAGTAGCATGGAGGGTTGGGGGAATGTGTTCCGGATAAGTGAGCCGTTTGGGAAGCAGGGGGAAACAGTTGCAATAAATTGCTTCAACCACGCTGCCGCCAAAAAAATCCTGCGTGCTACAGACGGGAAAAATATCTGCCTGCCACAACCACCGGGCATATTGTTCAAAATTTTTCACCGCCCCAAATTGTAAAATCCGGTCGCTCAATTTCGATTTTGCTTCCTTGAAAATCGGGGGCATTTTTTGAAAGGATTCGCCCAAGACCACCAGATTGAACGCCACGCCCTCCTCCTTTAATTGAAATAAAGCTTTGAAAAATGCTTCCGGATTTTTGTCGTACTCCCAGCGGTGGCTCCAAAGCAGGATGGGCGCTTCGGAGGTTGATTGAATTTTAAAGCTGTCAAATCGCTTCAAGTTCAGCCCCAGCGGCAGAACTCTGCTTTTCTTTCTGATGCCTTCGATATTTTGAAGTTCCCTGTTGTCGGGAAATTGCTTCAAAAAAGGGGGTAACGCTTTCAAAAAGGACTTCTGGTGATATTGGGAATTGAAAAATACCGCATCGGCAGCCAGCGCAGCAGTGTAGTTTAGGAAACCATAATGATTGTCCCGTTGGAGGCGAACGTCGGCATCGGAAGGCGACCAGGGATAGGTGATTTGGTTTTCGTGAAGGTAAAGGGACACTGGCAGGTTTTGTGTTTTTTTTCTGGTCAAAGCCAGAAAGGTGGCCAAGTCCAGCATATCGGTTGAAAGAATCAAATCGGGTTCAAAATGGCTGTCCAAAAATTGACGGGCAAGGGAAACAGCCCCGCCATACATTCGCCACTTCCAATGCCTTCCCTTTAGGGAAAGCAGAAAGTATTGGTGCCGGCTGTTTTGCTGCAAACCCTCCGCCCACTGCCGATGGCTTCCGCTAAAAAACGGTTCCAATAAAACGATTTTCATGTATTGATGCTTTTTTGCATTTCAATTGCCAGCCATTGATTCTAAAGCGGAATTGCCAAAAATGGATAGTTGGAAAAAATTTCTATAAAAAGAAAATTTACCATAAAATTTGACTTTCAATTTTTACCTTTACCAAAGTACAAACTTTTTTTACAGTGTGTCAGAATTGAAAATTAAATAGCTGAGTGTTGGTTAAATAATTGTAATAATGAATATTGACTAATTATAAGTTTGCCCCACTTTATTTAAATTTTATTTCAATCAAAACTGCACCTCCCTAAAACTGATGGCCGGTTATTCAAACATACGACAAGGCTTAGCCAGCATCGAAGCGCTGGAAAGAGAGCTGAACTTGAAACAGTTGCAGGTAAATCGTTTATTGAATATTACCCAAGCCATTAATAACAACGTTTCTGCCGATGGTCTTTTCGAAATGTACAGTTCCTTTTTAAGTTGGGAGATGGGGGTAAAAAAGATGGCTCTTTTTTTCAGGCAAGAGGGAAAATGGACCTGCACCGCCTCAATTGGCATCCAGAAAGAATTGTTGAAAATGGACATCACTGACAGGCTGCCTCAATATACCCGGTTGAATAATGTGGAAGATAGTGAACACCCTTTGGTGAAGCAGTTTGACGTCGTCATTCCGGTTCGGCACAAGGATACCCCATTGGCCTATGCTTTTATAGGCGGGTTCGGTGAAGAAGATGACATGTACAACAAGGTTCAATTCATCACCACCATCTCCAATATCGTAGCTGTGGCAATTGAGAACAAGCGCCTGTTCAAAAAACAACTCCAACAGGAACGGCTGAATCGGGAAATGGAACTGGCCTGCGAGATGCAGCAAATGTTGATTCCAAGAACGCTACCTTCCTGCAAACATTACGAATTGGCAAGCATCTATAAACCGCATTGGAACGTCGGCGGCGATTATTATGACTTCATAGAAACGGATGACGAAAAAATTGCTTTTTGCATCGGAGATATCTCTGGCAAGGGGGTAGCGGCAGCTTTGTTGATGGCGAATTTTCAGGCGAATTTTCACAGCCTGATTAACCAGTATTCCGATTTGACGGTTTTTATAAAGGAGCTCAATCAGGCAGTGCTTCGCATCACCAAAGCAGAGCGCTTCATCACTTTTTTCGTTGCCGAATTCAACATGAAAACCCGAACGCTTAGATATGTCAATGCCGGCCACAATCCTCCTGCCTTGGCAAGAAACGGAAAATTGCAACGCCTGAAAAAAGGATGTACCATTTTGGGTACTTTTGAAAAATTACCGGAAATTGAAGCAGGAGAAATCCAAATTGAGGGCGAAGCTTTGATTCTCCTTTTTACCGATGGCTTGACAGATATTAAAAATGAAAAGGGGGAATTCCTGAACCAGGAATATGGGCAAAAATTTATTTTAGATAATTATGACCTCCCTGCCAAAGCCTTCAATGAAAAAATGATGCAGGAGATTGAAGCCTTCAAGGGAAAACTCAAATTCCCAGATGATTTTACGGTTTTGACGTGCAAAATTTTCTGACACCTTTTAATCATCGATTAAAGGGAAACGAATGTAGAAGATTTTGTCATTCCGCGGCCGCAAGATGGTATTTTCGGAATTTCTTGTTTGCGCTTCTGTCAAATCAATCGCTCGATGAATTGTTTTCTTTTGAACTTTATTCATGAAAGATAAAAATGTAGCCGGCATATTAGCTTTATTTTTGGGGTGGCTTGGCATTCACCGATTTTATTTGGGGCAGGGAGGACTTGGAGTAGCTTATTTGATTTTTTCTTGGACACCCGTCATTTGGATAATCTCTTTTATCGATGCCATTTCTTTTTTTATGATGGACAAGGAGAATTTTGACCGGAAATACAATCGCCGGTTTATGGATGATTTCTATTTGGAGCGAGACACCGATTTTGATAGACGACGAGCCCGTAGCCAAAGTCGAAAGTACCGAAGAGAACGTCGCCGGGAAGAACGAGGGGAATACGGCCGGCCCCGGCCTCGCCAAATGCAAAGCCAAAAGCCGCAGCCCCGCAAAAAACCCAACCCTTACAAAAAAAGAGGCATCGAAAAATACCGAGACTACGACTACGACGGCGCCATCGAGGATTTCATCAAAGCTTTGGAAATAGACCCAACTGATATCGCCACTCATTTTAATATCGCCTGCGCGTATTCCCTTAACGAGGACACGGATAAGGCTTTTGAACACCTCGATAAAGCAGTAGCACTAGGCTTTAAAGATTTCCAAAAATTAAAAGAACACGATGCTTTAGCTTACATTCGCATTCAGGATGAGTTTGATAAATTTGAGAAAAATGGTTTCCGCTTGGTTCAAACGTTACAATCGTCGACCGAAGATGAAAAAGAAGAAGACATACTTAGCACCACTCCCGACCTTCTCGACCAACTAAATAAATTGGGGGAATTAAAAGATAAAGGACTTTTGACAGAGGAAGAATTTGTCTCCCAAAAAAGAAAACTACTTGGCTAGTACAATCCGCAATTCGCAGTTGTATCAAGTAACCAAAGACCTTCACCCGCCCTTTTTTGATTGGCGAGAATTTTGCATCACCGTCTTTTAAAGGACGAAAGGAGAAATTCTAACGTCAATTTAACTTTGTTTTGTAAACAGGAAAATCAACGAACCGTTTTACTAACGAATCTTTAAACAAATACTATGGTTGCCGAAAACCTCATTTCTACCGCCATTTTACCACTTAAAACGTCAGACACGGGGAAGGATGCTTTGCGCATAATGGAGGATTTTTACGTTCATCACCTTCCGATTGTAAATTGTAAACAGTTGTTGGGATTGATTTCTGACGATGATATTCTGATACACAATATAGATGAAGCGGTTGGATCTTATGCCCTCTCAATGTCCCGTCCAATTGTGCGCAATAGCGATCACATTTACGAAGTGATGCGCTTGTTAGCAGAGTTTCAACTCACCGTTATACCGGTAGTAGATCATGACGAGAACTACGTTGGGATGATTTCACAAGAGGATGTGCTGAGTTTTTTCGCAAAGACCGCTTCTTTTATGGAGACGGGTAGTATCATAGTGCTGGAAATGAAGCGGCGGGATTATACCCTCACTGAAATCAGCCGGATTGTGGAATCAGAGGGGGCTGCCATTTTAAGCACTTTTATTACCTCCAATTTTGAAACTGACCTGATTGAGGTGACTATTAAAATCAACCGCCAAAATATCAACAACATCATATCCTCTTTTGAGCGTTTCGGCTACGAAATTAAAGCTTCCTTCAATGAATCGGATTACCTTGAATCGCTTCAAGAACGATATGATTCTTTGATGTCCTATCTGAATGTTTGACGGGATGTGATAAGTCAGTGGGAGCCAATATTCCGGTTCATCTTCTTCCACCACTCCATTGTAGATTTTGGAAAATCTTTCTTGTAAACGCCTCCGGAATAAAGTTCGAAAAATCCTGCCGACCGAAGATCTCGACTTACCCAATTGGTGAGAAATTATTTGCGATGAAGTTCCTGAAGGAAGTGTTGCCAAAAATAGAAATGCGACCACCCTGTATTGCATGTTCCTTTCTCAGAAAACTGTATCAAATTCAGCATTCGCCATACTTCTTAATTTCTTTTGTAGAATATTACATTCAATAATTTCCAACGCCATCCCTTAATCTCTCTCCTTCAAAATGGAATCTCCAATTGAGCAATTCAAGCATTGCTTATGTTTGCAATAGTTGTTTTTCAACTGCAAAAGGGCTTGTGTCTGATAGGCCGATTTCGGCAACATTCCCAATTCATTCCATTTTGAAATGGTGCTGTTTCTCTCCGGCGGAACTTCTTCCAACAACTTCAGTGCTTTGTCTTTAATGGACTCCTCTCCTTTCATTTTTCCGTACAAAAAGAGAAACGGGACGATGGTATTAATGAGTAGTAAATGAACAGTATTTTTCCCGAGTGTTTTGTTTCTTTTGACAGATTTTTTGTCAAAAACATAATGGGTAAGCCAATAATCCGACAGCTTTACCTCGAATAATTTTTCAATTTCGTCCCTATTTCGGGCATCCAAAATTTTGCTGAAAAGATGCAAAGATTGAAAAATAAGAGTGGCGAATTGGGCAATGCGGATGGTCGGAAAATTGGCGGGACGAAGGCGCAGAAATCGCCACCCTTCCTTGGCAATTGGCGACAAGCTGTGCTTTTTTTTCAAAAAAAGATATTCCGTCTTCAGACGCGTGGGATATGCCTCTTCGAATTCATTTTCCAACAACCCAGCTTGACCAAATAGAAGCGCTTCGATTTGGAAAAGATTGTTTTTGTGTTTCGCAAGGATGAGCAATGGAAGCGATTTGGCAAGCAATTCGAAGGGTTCGGCATTGACCTTTACGCCAAAATTTCGAGCGAGAATTTGGTAAAAGGTCTCTTCCCAATTGTTTCGATTTTGGGAAAGCGAGCGCTTAATAGCCTCCGTTTTTTCCTCTAAACGATCAACCAACAAGCGGTCAAGACACAAATTTTTTGTCATTTCTCCAACCTCAAAAAAATGGTGCTGGCAGGGAATCCAATACTCATTGTTGAGTAACTTGAGATATATTTTTGACAATTTTGGGGGTACGCGTTTTTTCAACTCTAGACAAGGAAGTCGCTCACCCGTAGCCCGAAATATCGGTCGGTCATCTTCCAAAACTACGTGAAGGATTACGTTGTCGTATGCGCGGTCATTTTGGTGTTTATGCAGCAGCCAATCGGAAGATTTGAGGTGGATTTCCACGTTCCCCGCCCAAAGTGTGTTGCCGATTTTAATTCTGGCATTGAGGAAATCTGGCCCTGAATGGTGGTTGTGTTCACCCGAATTCTGAATTTGAATAGCCTCCCCCTCCGTCGTTTGCAAATTGTTGAAGTCGAAGCGCTTTAGTCGCCAAAGATAGTGAAGGAAGTCTTCTTTCATAAAAATGGCTATTTGACATAGTTGGAAACGAATTCAACTTTGAAAGTAGAAATATTTTGACAAAAAGTGCGCTATCGAAAGAAAAGATAAGATAGGACGATCAATAAATTTTTGGAAAAATTTCGCAACCCATTGATTATCAAAGCAAGGTGGAACAAAAACACGGAACACTCTAAAAATTACCGGCGGCGGCGGGTCGTTTCAAAATATGCGCTGGCCCCTGGTTTTTGCAAAATGCCATAAAGTAGTTCCTTTGCGCGGAAGAGTTGCGCTTTCACCGTTCCGAGTGGAATTTCCAATTCTCGGGCAATTTCCTCGTAGCTCAATTCTTCAAAAAACCGTAGCTCAATCATCAGGCGGTAGCGGGTACTCAATTTAGTCAATACGTGCCGCATCAGATGAACCTTTTGTTGTCGGATAACCTGTTCCTCGGGATCCAGGCAATGAGCTTTCAGATTGTTCGAAAAGTCTTGTTTGCTGTTCGTTTTGACCGAATCATCAATGGAAAGCAAATGGAGTCGTTTTTTGCGAATATGGTCAATGCAATTGTTGGTTGCGATTTTGAAAAGCCAGGTACTAAAGGCAAAATGCGGTGCATAGCTGGGCAATTTGGCAAAGGCCTTTCCAAAGGCTTCAAGGGTCAGGTCATCTGCGTCTTCGCGGTTGTTAACCATTTTTAGCATCTTGTGAAAAACGGATTTCCGATAACGGTCGAGGAGGTTTGAATAGGCTTGTTGGTTCCCGTCAATGGCCGACTGGATGAGATCATAATCTTCCGTTGCTCGCGGGGAAAGCCTGGGTTTGGGTGCTACTAATTCCATGGGATTGCCTTAATTCTGAATAAAAAATGATAAAAAACAGGGTTTTTTGCAATAAAGGGCTGCGCTTCGTTTCGGATTTACCATCCCGCTAATCAATTCCATTTTTCCGTTTTGCAGAACAAAATAACCGGTACAGCCAAGACGTAATAAAAGACATAAGTCGCATCTAGAATCGGTATCCACTTCAGAAGATGGCTGTCCTGCAACCTTTTCAAAATGCGGGCGTATAAGAAAAAAAGGACACTAATTCGCAGCGCATATCCAATCAATGCAAATATTATGCTAAATTTTAATATGATGATGACTGCCATCGCATAATGCAAGAAATGACTCGCCGAAAGCAAGCCCAAAATTAACTGGTGCCCAAACTTGTATCTCCTTCCCGTACTCAGATGCCGGGACTTTTGCCGGAAGTATTCTTTCCAGCTTTTTTTCGCAGGAGAATACATAAAAGTATCTTCATCCAACACAATGCCAACGTTGTCCTTACTTGCCACTTCATTGATGAACAAATCGTCATCGCCCGAGGCTAAATCCTCGTGTTTTTTGAACCCATTCGCGCGTTGGAACAATTGTTTTTTATAAATCAAATTTCGTCCAACCCCCATGTACGCCCGCCCGGTGAGGGCGAAAGAAAAATATTGGACGGCCGTAAAAATCGCCTCAAACCGAATGAATTTATTCAAAAAGCCAGGCGCCTTGTCCAAGGGTGCATAACCAAGACCAATTTGAGTGGTTCCACCGATGACCGACTGCATTTTTCTCAGCCATTCGGCGCTTGCCGGACGGCAGTCTGCATCCGTCATTAAAAGAACTTGGTACTGTGCTTTCTCAATACCTTTTGTCAGGGCGAATTTCTTACCGACGCAGGTTTTATTTTTATTACTTAAATTAATAATGTTCAAACAACTGTGTTTCTTGTGCAAATATGTTAAAATTTTATCACTATTATCAGAAGAATTATCGTTTACCACTATTACCTCAAAGGAACGGTAGTTTTGATTTAGAATACGGGGAAGGTTGTTCTTCAAATTGGCTGCCTCATTCTTTGCACAGATGATAATTGATACAGCTTGTTCTTTGTCTCGTTCAGGCTCAAATTCCCCGGTTGAAGGCTCGAAAAAGGCAAGCCGTGCGAAAAGGAACAGCCAATAAACGAGTTGAACGGCAGTGGCTATAAAAAATATGGAAGGGATGATTAAAGACATCGAGGCAGGTGGGTCGAAAGTTTTTGAATGATCGATTTCCGGGTTTCCAACAGGTTTTCAATTAATTTCGGGTCGTGTTTGAATTGATTTATCAATCGCCAATTTTGAAAAACGAGGCTCGCCCGTTTCAAATACCATTCTGCAAAAAGGCCGGCGGGAATCATGCTCAGGGCAAAAAGCAACGCAAGCCACCCACTACCGATAAGCCAAAAAACCAAACCGGTTTGTAGTGCGTAAAACAATGGAAAAGCGACTAGCCCAGCGAGGTATTTAAAAGTTGCATCGTAGCTTTCGTCATCATTGAAATGCCGGTTTATTTTGCCCGGCACAAAACAGGGTAGAAAATTAGTTGCATAACCGAAAAGAAAAAAGGGAAAGCCAAAAAGGAGACTAAGTTGTTGAAGCACGGAAGCGCCGCGCTTTTTCAAGACAACGTCACAGATTTCAATTTCATTTATTTTTTGAAAATAATAGTCCACCTTTTCCTTGAAAGATAAAAATGTTTCTGCATTCGTTTTTTCCCATTGCCGCAAGTTTTCTGACAGGGCCTTTGTTCGCTTAAAATGCGATGTCAAATCCCGAGTGAATTCATTTTGCAGCAAGGTTTCCAACTTTTTGATGAGGCGGTCTTCTTCCTCCTCTTGGGTATCTATAATTAACGCTGAAATTGCCTTTCCTATGCGGTCGGTCAATTTGCGAACCGCTTCTTTGGCATCGCTTTGCCAATTTTTTTGAAATGAGGCTACTTTTATCGGTTCCCCAAAATTGACAAAAAGGCGGCTTCGGAAAGCCGTTGCGTCTGAATAATTCAGTCCTACCGGGAGGATTGTCAGACCCAATTCAAAGTCGTTTTTTTGCTCGGCATTTAGAGCTATACGGGCGGTCCCGGTTTTTATTTTTCGCAAATGTCGCTCGACAAAACTCGTCCCTTCAGGGGCAATATACAGGCATCCGCCCCCCGACAAAAATGCTTCGCTTTTATTGAATGAGTCTTCATTATTCAATGGTTTTCCCCCCGTATCCTGGTAGCGTTCGACGGGAAAGCAAAAAAAGGTGTTGAAAAACCAATTTTGAAAAGGCGTCTTGAATAAACTTGCATTTGCCAGAAAATAGACTTCCGTCTGCACCCAAACCACGGCATTCAAAGGGTCCATCATCGTACTTGGATGGTTGGAAACGACGATGCAGGGGTTCTTAAACTTTGCCCGTTCTTTGTTCGATACGACTATTGTTGAATAAAATACCCGGAAAGATATTTTTACAATTAATTTTAAAAAATGGTATGTAATAAAAAGGACAGGATGCACAATAGTTGATTTTTCCGAACCTAAACAGAAAGCCATTATTTCAGTAAAAAACATTGTTTTGCAACTGAATACAATGTCCCCCACAATCAAGACCAACGGAATGCATAATTCATTTCATTGCCTTGAATCGAAGGTATAAGCAGCTAAAATTCGGTCGTATCTCTCGCCAAAGGGGCGATAGTAAATCAAAATGGTGTATTCATTTTCCGCCTCGTACCAATTGCCTTCTGTCTCTTCAAAATCCAATTCCTGCGTCTCCTGTGGCACGACGACGTAAAGGTAGTTGTAGAAACCCTGCTTCAAAAGAACTTTCGCAACATAAGAATTGATGGCAGGATTGTAAACCATCTTATATTCTGGCTTCACCTGCCAATCGGAAAGCCCGCCGAAGATATAAACATCGGCGTCGTAAAATTCTGTTGGACTGGAAAGAGTGAAAAAGACCTTCGCATAATCACTTTCTAAATCGGCGTCATTTTCGTCAAAGGTCTCTATGAGGAAATTACCGTTGATGTCTTTCCATTCGAGATAGGTTTGGTTAATTCGCTTTTTGTCTTTGAACAGGGTCACATCGTAGGTGTCGCCGTAGCGTTCGACGCTTTTGACGGTGCCGGGATTTTTTTCTAAACTCCGTAGGTCTATTTGTCGAAACTCTTTTCCGGCAGGGAAGACGATTTTGTTTTGGTAGTCAAAACTTTGCTCTTCTGCCCTCGTAAAAATAGGGTGCAAACCGGTAATGGCATTGTCCCAACGACCGTTCTGGAGTACGGCTGCCGAAATTTCGACCCGCGGATTCCGAACTTCAAAGCCCTGATGGGTGACCTTAAAATCAATTTCCTGATGCGTTTTCGATTTGCTCACCATCGCCGGACGAACTAACCTGGGAATGACCTGCATGATGGGATCCACCACCATAAACCGCCGGGTGATGACGAGGCTTCTTTCATCTTCATTATCATAAACCTTCAGCAGATAATTGCCCGATTTTTTAAATCGCATGTCTTCATTAGGAAGCAGCTCTTGGTAATGGGTAAAATCGGTCATGGTTTTGAACGAATAGTTGTATTCGTCGATGGTTTCTTCCGAAAAGCCATCGATGTATTCCGAAATCATCAAATTGGAAGGTGTCCAATCGGCATTGCAGTGAACCACCGTGTACAAATAGTCTTTCACATCGCCCCCCAACTCGTCAAAAGAGAGCTCCAATTGAGCGCCTGAATTCAGGTCAATAATCGGATAGGTGAGGACCAAGCCTGCGACGTGGAAACGGACTGATCGGATGTTGTTATCGTAAACGTAGTCGTAGTTTTTTAGGTTTTCATCCTGTGCAAACAATAACATAGGGAGAGAAAGGAAAAGAGGAAAGAAAAAACGCTTCATAAATGATGGATGGGTTATTAAAAAAAGCAAGGTTCAGTTAAAAGGTGTTTTCAAAATGTCTTCAAACTTGGTTCTATTTGCTCGCCCAAGCAGAGTTTTTTATTCTAAAACGCCAATTCCACAACGCGCATTCCTCAGCGTAATCAACTCCTACTCTAGGACCGGAAATAATTTCTTTTTCTGAAAGGTACACCCCTTTGTCTTCGATCCAAATAGGGCTGTTTTCATCGAGCAAGCTATAGCCGGAATGGTCCGTCCGGATGCCCAAAGCCGCACTCATAACGCCCGGCCCGGCCGTTAATTGTGGCTTTATTTTTTTGAAATTGCGCCGATCCAACATCAGCTCAATATTTTCTACCGGTTCGATTGCCCGAATAAGGATGGCATGCGGAATGCCTTCTTCTGCCGTCACCACGTTGAATAAATGGTGAATGCCATAGCA
The DNA here is from genome assembly GCA_964549665.1 of uncultured Saprospiraceae bacterium. Lineage (GTDB taxonomy): Bacteria > Bacteroidota > Bacteroidia > Chitinophagales > Saprospiraceae > CAZJYF01. The sequence goes on along the minus strand of CAZJYF010000008.1, from coordinate 5,597 downwards.
AAGATAAACGTATGCCGTGCCCCCTTCTCCAAACATTACTTTTGTCCGTTCTGTGTATCTGTTCTTGTAGGCGTGAGAAGCTTTGTCATCCGGACCCCGGTAAGCCTCGGTCTCTACGATTTTACCGGCGGTTTTTTGCCCCTCAAAATTTGTTACCAAATATTTTCCCAACAACTCCTTACTGATTTGGACGACATCGCTTCGGGTGTAGAACGTTTTGCGTAGTCTCACTTTAAAAATAGAAAATTGGAAAGACGGTTAAAAAAAGAGTGCCGGCGGCAAGTTCGCCCGTCCGAATTGAATACCACCGCAATCCCCGAACTTTGAACCCCTGAACTCTGAACTTCCTCATCTTAGGTTCACCTTCTGCTGTAATTCGGCGACTCTTTCGTTATCGTGATATCGTGTGGATGACTTTCCTGAACGCCGGCAGCCGTAATTTTCACAAATTGCGCTTCTTGCAACTGTTCAATATTTTTGGCGCCACAATAGCCCATTCCCGCTCGCAGTCCACCGATATATTGAACCATCACCTCTGCCACGGTTCCCTTGTAGGGGACTCGACCTTCGATGCCTTCCGGGACGAGTTTCCGAATGTCATCTTCCACATCTTGAAAATAGCGGTCTTTGGAGCCCTCCCGCATCGCACCGAGAGAACCCATCCCGCGGTAAATTTTGAATTTACGCCCTTCGAAAATGATGGTCTCACCGGGGGCTTCTTCCACCCCTGCGAATAAACTTCCTGCCATGACCGTACTTGCGCCTGCCACCAATGCTTTGACGATGTCGCCGGTATAGCGGATGCCTCCGTCCCCAATGATCGGGACTCCCGAACCTTTGATGGATTCCGCCGCTTCATTTATTGCCGTCAATTGGGGAACCCCTACTCCGGCAATGACCCGTGTGGTACAGATGCTTCCAGGTCCTACGCCCACTTTAATTCCGTCAACGCCTGCATCGACAAGGGCTTTGGCTCCTTTTCCAGTAGCGACATTTCCACCAACCACCTGCAAATCCGGGTACTTTTTCTTCACTTTTTTAATGGCATTCAAGACGCCTTGTGAATGCCCGTGTGCCGTATCGACGCAAATGGCATCAACCCCCACCCGTTCGAGGGCATCTACTCTATCCATCATATCATCCGTCACGCCTACGGCGGCTCCGACAACGAGGCGGCCGAAAGAATCTTTGCAGGAATGGGGGTAATCCTCCACCTTCATAATGTCTTTGTAGGTTATCAGCCCCACGAGGGTGTTGCCTTCATCAACGACGGGTAATTTTTCAATTTTATACTTTTGTAAAATTTCGCTCGCTTGTTCTAAAGTGGTACCTGCGGGCGCAGTGACGAGATTTTCCACAGTCATCAATGCTGTCACTGGCCTTGCCAGATTTTTTTCAAAGCGCAGGTCGCGGTTGGTAAGAATGCCAATAAGTTTGTTTTGCTCGTTCACGATTGGAATGCCGCCAATGCTGAATTGCCGCATCAATTTCAGCGCATCGCCAATGGTGGCATCCGGTCCAAGCGTTACCGGGTCGATAATCATCCCACTTTCAGAGCGTTTCACACTTCGGGCCTGTTCCGCCTGTTGTTCAATGGACATGTTTTTGTGGATGATTCCTATACCTCCCTGTCGCGCAATAGCAATGGCCAAGCGGTATTCCGTCACGGTATCCATGGCTGCTGAGGCGATAGGCGTATTGAGACGTATTTCAGTAGTGAATTGGGAGGAAATATTTACCTCCCGAGGCAGGACTTCGGAGAATGCTGGAACGAGTAGTACGTCGTCGAAGGTAAACGCTTCTCCCAAGAATTTATTAGGTGCTATTTTAACAGTTTCCATCCGCAAAGGTATATTTTTTGGTCTCAATAAAAAAAAGTTTTACTCCTTATGTTTCAAAGCACAGGGATTTGCAGCATTTATACCGTTGAAAATAAAATACCTGAAAGGGTAGAATAAAAAAAAATTATTTTTACACATGAGCCAAAAGTTGTCTTTTCGTTTTGCCCTTTTGTTTACCGTGCTTACCCTCGCCTATTGCAGGCAGGAGTTCACTTCTAATAATTCGGAAAATCAATATCTCAATCTCCAACCCGGTGTGAAATACGCTGGAATGCAGAGCTGCCGTTCCTGCCACAACGCCATTTATGAGACCTTCATCCACACCGGCATGGGACGTTCTTTCGATAAAGCCACTTTAGACAAAACCGCAGCTACTTTTGGCGAACAAGCCCTCGTTTATGACGAAACCAGCAACTTTTACTACTTCCCCTATTTCAAAGACAGTACGATGTTCGTCCTGGAATTTCGGTTGGAAAAGGGCGATACCGTCCACAAGCGGGTAGAGAAAATAAGTTACATCATCGGTTCGGGGCAGCATACAAATTCACACATCGTGGATTTCAACGGCTACGTTTTTCAGGCTCCGGTGACTTATTACACACAGGAAGGGAAGTGGGATATGGCACCCGGTTTTCGCAAAGGAGGCAATCGACGTTTTAGCCGCTTTCTTACCCCTGAATGTATCACCTGCCACAATCATTTCCCCAAATTAAGCGATGGCTCGCTCAACAAATACGAAGAAATGCCGCGGGGCATCGAATGTGAGCGATGCCACGGGCCGGGAGGAATACACGTCCGTGAAAAATTAGCGGGACATTTGGTGGATACGTCCCAATTCATCGATTACTCCATCGTCAATCCACGCAAGCTGCCAAGGAATTTGCAGATGGATTTGTGCCAACGCTGCCACCTGCAGGGGGTAGCTGTTTTGGAGGATGGCAAAACCTTCTTTGATTTCAAACCCGGAATGAAATTGAATCAGGTAATGAACGTTTTTTTGCCCCGCTATGCGAATTCCTACGAAAAATTTATCATGGCTTCCCAGGCAGACCGGCTTCGAATGAGCGAATGTTACAAAAATTCGGAGCTGTCCTGCATCACTTGTCACAATCCGCACAAAAGTGTTAAAGTGACAAATAAGCAGCAATTCAATAATGCCTGCATCCGATGTCATCGCACAAAGCCTGACATCCCGAAACCAAAGCAGCGGGGAGAATCTGTACGTTTTGTTTTAGCCGATGTCGAATGCAGTGCGTCGTCAGTTAGCCGCGAAGCAGAAAAGGACAACTGCGTCGCCTGCCACATGCCGCGTTCGGGTAGCATCGATATTCCGCACGTCAATATCACCGACCATTTTATCCGTAAGACAAATATTCGGGGAAGCGCGCAAAAAGAATCGAAAGAGAATGCCGAATTTTATGGTTTGAAAATTTTGACAAAAGAAAAAGCAAGTCCTTTGGAAATGGCAAAAGGATATATCGCCCTGCACGATAAATATGTCCAAGCTCCCATTATGCTGGATTCTGCAAAGTATTACCTCGACCACTCTGACTTACCGGTCGAAAAGAAATTCAAGACACTAATCCATTATTTTTTCGCGAGAGGGGATTATAAAAATATTTTGAAAAATGTTCCGGTGGTGCCCCCTGAAAAAATTGAAGACGGTTGGACGGCTTACCGTATCGGGCAGGCTTTTTATCAATTTCATGATTATGAAAATTCCTTGAAATATTACCAAATCGCAACGGAATTCCTACCTTACGAGCTCGATTTTCAGGAAAAACGAGGGAGTGCTCTTTTTGCATTGAATCGGTTTGAAGAAGCGCGAAGCGTTTTTGAATTTGTTTTAAAAGAAGATGAAAAACGGCCGGTGGCTTTGAGTAATTTGGGCTACCTTTTCGTACTCAAAGGCAAGGTCGAAAAAGGGGAAGGGATGTACGACAAAGCCATAGCCCTAGACCCGGATTATGAACAGGCATTGTTGAACAAAGCAGCCGTTTTGCTTCTTAAAGCTAAAAAAGAAGCAGCACGAAAATTGTTGAAGCGGGTTTTGAAAATAAATCCGCAGAACCATCAGGCGATAATAGCGCTACAAAAAATTTAAACTCATTACTGAAAACCATTTCAACGCAATAAATCATAAAAATCAAGGCATATTTCATTTCACACTTAACACAATAGCACTTGTATTTTTGAAACACATAGGCACATAAGAACACATAGTTATTTAATAACCAATAATTTATGTGTTCTTATGTGCCTATGTGTTTCAAAAGAATGTGTTTTAGATATTTTTAGCTTTGCCTCCATAAGACTATGTGTTTCCATGAAAAATTATGTACTTATGAAATATGCCAAAATCAGCGACAAAAAATGAAACGACAAGCCTACTTCCTCCGCGCAGGCGACATCAAAAATCTAAAACTCGTGGAAGAAAACCTTCCCGAACCCGAAGACG
>CAZJYF010000008.1:0-1198 GCA_964549665.1 uncultured Saprospiraceae bacterium | reverse complement strand
GGCGACATCAAAAATCTAAAACTCGTGGAAGAAAACCTTCCCGAACCCGAAGACGATGAAGTGACGGTCGAGGTAAAAGCAATCGGGTTGAACTTCGCCGATGTCTTTGCCATTTGGGGTTTGTACAGCGCGACGCCGAAGGGGCAGTTTGTGCCCGGATTGGAATATTCCGGTCTCGTGGTGAAGGTGGGAAAGAGCGTTCGGAATTTCAAAGTCGGCGACCGCATCATGGGCGTCACGCGATTTGGTGCTTACGCCAGCCATTTGAATATCGATGCGGGTCATGTCATCCCCTTGCCCGCAAATTGGGACTTTGAAACGGGGGCTTCTTACCTCGTGCAAGTATTGACAGCTTATTACGCGCTTGTCAAGTTAGGCGCTTTGGAAAAGGGACAAACTGTCTTGATTCACAGCGCCGCCGGCGGTGTCGGCATTTTGGCAAATCGAATTGCAAAAAAATTCGAAGCCTTCACCATCGGCACGGTGGGAAGCTCTGGCAAATTGGAACGACTTGAAAAAGAAGGATACGACAATGGAATCGTCCGGGACGATGCTTTTGCCGAAAAATTAAAAAGCGCTTTGGAAGATAGACCCCTCCATTTAGTCATGGAATGCATCGGCGGAAAAATTCTGAAAACGGGTTTTGCTCAGCTCGCCCCGCAGGGAAGAATGGTCGTTTATGGAGCCGCCCAATACGCCCATCCCGGCGACCGCCCCAACAAGCTGAAACTGCTTTGGAAGTTCCTGCAACGACCCAAAATTGATGCACAAAGCCTTGCCGAAGAGAACAAAAGCATCATGGGTTTCAATTTGATATACTTGTACGAAAAAGAAGATTTGTTGCATAATTTGCTGAGGGAAATTGCGGATTTGAAAATTCAAAAACCTTTTGTCGGACAGACCTTTCCTTTTGAAAAATTGCCGGATGCCATTCGACTATTCAAAAGCGGCAAAACCATTGGTAAAGTAGTCGTAAAAATTGGGTAAAAAAAGAGGAAGGTTTATCCTTTTTGAATTTTTTTTAGAAATTTGTGCCCCTTTTTAATTCAAACTTAAATATATGCAAACCGTAGATATCGAAGCGCTCAATCAACAAATTTACATCGACAGCGCTTTTGTCGAAAAACTGACCGATGAAACGGGCAAAGTCATCGTCGGACAACAGGAAGTCCTCGAACTGATCCTCATGTCCATCATC
>CAZJYF010000007.1:2535-24445 GCA_964549665.1 uncultured Saprospiraceae bacterium | reverse complement strand
AAACTGAAAACGGGTATGTATGCCGACGTATTTCTCCAGCAAGGCAGTGGAGAATATTTGTTGATTCCTTCTTCCAGCTTGGTTCGCAAGGGCCAGCTAAGGGGTGTTTTTACGCTCAACCATCGCCAAGAGGCTTCCTTGCGCTGGCTTCGGTTGGGAAAAAAAATGGGGAACCAAGTGGAAATTCTTTCTGGATTGAAAGAAGGAGAAGAATTTATAATCGCCTGCAAAGGCCGATTGACCAACGGCAGGAAAGTCCTTCCAACAGATTCTTCACAGTGCAACTTAAGTGTTTCAGGAGAAAAAATTAAAGAGGAACTCTAAAGAACAGTGGTTTCAAAAATTAAAAAAATGAAAACAGGATTCGCAGCAAGCATCGCAAAGGGCTTCATCAACTCTAAGTTGACCGTTATTCTAATGATAGTCTTCCTGTCCATTGGGGCTTACAGTACCTGGCTCATCCCTCGTGAAGAAGAACCTCAAATCAATCTTCCTTCAGCCGATATTTTTGTGCAATATCCAGGTGCCAGCGCGGATGAGGTGGATAGCCGTATCGTGGAACCCCTTCAAACCATTTTAACGAATATTCAGGGGGTGGAATACGTTTATGCGACAGCTTTGCCGGAAAAGGCGGTCGTGAGTGTCCTATTTTACGTAGGAGAAGATGAAGAACGGAGTTTGGTCAAATTATTTACCGAATTAGATAAGCACATGGATGAGTTGCCATCGGGTGTGTCGCCTCCCTTGATAAAGTCTCGCACTATAGATGATGTGCCTATTTTGAATCTGACTTTGTGGAGTTCGTTTTACAGCGATTACGAATTAAAAAGGGTGGCACAGGAGATGGAAAGCGAAATAAAACAAGTCACCGATGTGGCGCATACGGAGATTCTCGGTGGGAGGAGTCGGGCAGTTAGGATAATGATAAACAAGGAACGCATGCGTCACCATGAACTCGATGCTTTAACCATTGCTCAGCAATTGCAGTCTGCCAATTGGCAACTGGAATCAGGTTCTTTTAACAAAGGGGACACGGAATATTTAGTTCGGACCGGGCTTTTTCTGAATTCGGTCGAAGACGTGAAAAACCTGGTCGTAGGGGTCGTCAATGGGCAACCTGTTTATTTGCACCAAGTGGCTGAAATTAAGGACGGTCCGGAAGAAAGTAACCAATACGTTCGCTTCGGCCTTGGGCAGCACTTTCTTCGGGGAAAGGGGAACATGGCCGGGGGTTCTTCGAAAAGTAAGACGGACGTGGAGGCAGGCCCAGGCGATGCCTTCCCTCCGGCTGATTTTTCTGCCGTAACCCTTGCTATTAGCAAACGCCCGGGGGCCGATGCCATGCGGGTTGCGGACCGGATTTTGGAAAAAGTAGAATTTTTGAAAACCAATTTAATCCCCTCCGAAATCGAGGTCACCGTCTCCCGAAACTACGGGGAAACCGCTTCGCGGAAAGTGAACGAATTGCTTTTTCACCTCTTTGGAGCCATCTTGGCCGTGTCATTCCTGGTTTGGCTTTCTTTGGGGTGGCGGGGAGCATTGGTCGTTTTTTTATCCGTCCCGGTCACTTTTGCACTGACACTATTCATCTATTACTTGTTTGGTTACACACTGAATAGAATTACCCTTTTTGCCCTGGTTTTCGTGACGGGAATTGTGGTGGACGATTCTATCATCATCGCCGAAAATATTCACCGCCATTTCAAAATTGGGGATATGCCCTTCCTCAAGGCAGCTTTGAAAGCCATTGATGAGGTAGGGAACCCAACGATCCTTGCGACCTTCATCGTGGTGGCTTCCATCCTTCCGATGGCATTTGTGCGGGGTTTGATGGGGCCGTACATGAGTCCCATGCCCATCGGGGCTTCTATGGCTATGCTTTTTTCACTAATCATTGCACTGACCATTACCCCCTGGCTTTCGTATTATTTGCTGCGCGTCGACCACAAAGTCGGCGAGAAAAGATACGCACTAAAGGAAACCAAAATATACAAATTTTACCTTGCTGTATTAGGGCCTTTTTTAGAAAGTAAAAGAAAACGATTCGCCTTTTTGGGATTAATGACCCTCGTATTGATAGCTTCCGGATTGCTCGTGTATTTCAAAATGGTGGCACTAAAAATGTTGCCGTTCGATGATAAAAACGAGTTCCAGGTGGTCATCGACATGCCGGAAGGCACCACTCTGGAACGAACCGCTGCAGTTACTGCGGACATTGCCGCCTACATCAGGCAACAACCCGAAGTAGTGAATTACCAGACCTACGCGGGTACCCATTCTCCTATCACTTTTAACGGGCTGGTACGTCACTACGATTTGAGGCGGGGCAGCAATGTCGCAGACATACAAGTGAATTTGATTGACAAAACCGAGCGCAGCAGGCAGAGCCATGACATTGCCAAGCGAATGCGCCCGGAAATTCAAGCCATCGCCGAACGCCACCATGCCAATGTCAAAGTAGTGGAAATACCACCTGGGCCCCCTGTCCTCTCCACCCTGGTCGCGGAAATTTACGGTCCCGATTTGGAAACCCAATACGATGTTGCCCGCCAGGTGAAACAGATTTTTGAAGAAACAGAAGGAGTGGTGGATGTAGATTGGATGGTAGAAGAACCGCAGCCGAAATACCTTTTTGAGGTCAATAAGGAAAAGGCCATGTTGGCAGGCATTTCCACCCAACAGGTGGCACAAACACTAACCCTCGCGCTGAAAGGACGCTCGGTAGGACGGCTGTACGAGGAAAATGAGAAAAAACCCTTGCCCATCCAAATGCAGCTCTCGGAGAGAAATCGCTCTGGTTTGGAAGAATTGAAAAACATCTCCATTCAATCAGCAGCTGGGGTTCCCGTATCCTTGGGCGATATCGTAGAGGTGCGGAAGGAGGTTCAAGGCAAAAACATCTACCGGAAGAACCTGAAACGGGTGATTTATGTGACGGGCGACGTGTCGGGCAAATTGGAAAGCCCTGTCTATGAGATTATGGACATGGAAAAACGACTCAAAAACATCCAGTTGCCGGAAGGCTATAACCTTGACGAGTACTTCACCAAACAACCTTTTCTGGATGAAAATTACGCCCTTAAATGGGACGGTGAATGGCACATTACCTACGAGGTGTTCCGGGATCTGGGCGCTGCTTTTGCAGTCGCATTGATAGTGATTTACTTGCTGATTGTAGGTTGGTTCCAAGATTTGACCGTTCCCCTGGTCATGTTGATTGCCGTTCCCCTTTCCTTGATTGGAATCCTTCTGGGGCATTGGATGATGGGCGCTTTCTTTTCGGCAACTTCTATGATTGGAATGATTGCCCTGGCAGGAATAATGGTTCGAAATAGTGTCCTGCTTATTGACTTTATCAACCTTCGCTTGGCGGAGGGCGCCGGACTGAAGGATGCCGTTCTGGAATCTGCCGCCGTGCGTACTACCCCTATTTTGTTGACCGCAGGGACGGTTGTGTTGGGCGCTTTTGTCATACTCTTTGACCCAATTTTTCAGGGCTTGGCTATCTCTCTAATGGGTGGTTCCATTGTTTCTACGGCCTTGACCTTGCTTATTGTTCCTATGGTTTATTATATGATGAAACGGAAGAAGCTGGAGGGGTAATTAATAGTTCGCAGTTCAGAAAAAATTCAAAAACATAAGATCCAAAACGGGTGGTAGTTTTGGGCATTTTAAAACTGAAAAAATGAAAAAAGTAGCAAAACAAGAGAGAATTATACGGGCAGTGGCTGGAACTTTCGTTTTGGTCAGCATTATCTTAGCTCATTTTGTTCACCCCGCCTGGATTTTTTTAGGAGTTTTTGTGGGGTTAAACTTGCTTCAATCTTCTCTCACCAAATGGTGCCTTCTTTCGGATATTTTGAATAAAGCGGGAATAAAATAAGTGTTTTGGGAAAGGAGGTCAATGCAATGCCTCTTTTGAAAATCGCCCTTACTTAGCGAGAAAGGCTTCCAAAGAATAAACCCATACTTTTTTTTCTATGGGGAAGCATTGTTTGACCGGGGCGATAACATAAGTTTCAGTCGGCTTTAAATCCGCCAAGGCAGCCCAAAAGCCTTTGGTGAGTTTGGGAGACGGAGACGTTTTTATTTCAATCGCGATGGTTTTTCCTGCTTTTGAAAGAACCAAATCAATTTCGGAACCTTGGGCCGTCCGATAGAAATGATGCGTCCACTTTTTGTATTTATGTAGGATGTTTTCAATGACCACGACTTCCCAGGAAGTCCCGTAAACCGGATGCGCGAACAGTTCTTCAAAAGAAGAAATTCCAAGCAAGGCATGGAGCATTCCCGCATCCCGGATATAAATTTTTGGGGTTTTTACGAGGCGTTTTTTTAGGTTGAGATGGTAGGGTGGCAAAATTCGCAACATAAATGTTTTTTGCAGGATGTCAATGTACTGGCGCACTGTGGTATGGCTGACGCCCAAAGAATTGCCAAGTTGCGAAAGATTGAGCATTTGGCCGTTAATGTGCGCCAGCATTTTCCATAATCTATGTAAGGTTTCCGGCGGAAGGTTAAATCCAAACATTCTTAAATCCCTTTCCAAAAAGGTAAGCATAAAATTTTCCAACCACTCAAAAGCGGCATCATCGGTAGGCGAAAGAAGGCTTTTCGGAAAACCGCCTCTCAAGCGATAACTATTCATAGAAGCCGTCTGATTGATTTCTTTCCAAACAAAGGGAGTCAGTTCAAAATAGGCAATCCTGCCTGCCAAGGTTTCCGAACTTTGCCTCAATAGCTCGGGAGAAGCAGAACCCAACACCAGGAATTTCCCTTCAAATTCATCATCATCAACCACACTTCGGATGATTGCAAAAAGGTTGGGTGCCAATTGAATCTCGTCAATGCAAATTATTTTTTCCTTGTGGAGAAAAAAAAATGCTTCTGCGTCGGTTAATAAAACACGGTCGGAGGGTTTTTCCAAATCGATGTATAAACTTGAATCGCATTGTTTTATCAGCATTTTTGCCAGCGTAGATTTCCCCACCTGCCGAGCCCCAATGATAGCTGTGACCTGATTATTCACAAGACTCCTTTCAATATCTTCGGCAAGAATACGCGTTATAAATTTCATCTCGATGGACTCGCTTTTTTCCGCAAAGATATATTTTATCCTTGCAAATTGAAAGTTCAACTTTCAATTTGCAAAATAATTTTGAAAATATAGGATGGGGAAATGGGGAAACGACCAATGCCAAAATTTGGAATGCGCACGCCTTTGGCAACTATTCAGAAATTGGCTCAAAAAAAAATGCCACCCGATTGGGTGGCATTTTTTTCATTTTAAAAGACCGCCACTTGGTGGTCTGTCTCTCGTTACTTAAATTTTAATCTACCCTGACTTTTTACCCTGTAAGATGCTCTGCCTAAGACCATGCCTAAACAAAGTCCGGCAATGATGCCAATCGGAAAATTGCCGATGGAACCCCCTATGCCTACCCCAAAAGCGAGGCCAACGACTGTCCAAAAACCGAAAAGCGAAGGAGATTTTACATTTCTTTTTTCCATTGCGATTATATTTTAAATTTTAGAAATTATGGGACGATTATTTGGAAAATCATGCTAGTGCATAAGAATTATTATTCTGTGAAATAGCATATTTCAAAATTAGATTGCAAATGTTTCCTTTTTTTTCTCTTTTAACAAAATTTATAGTAAAAAAAGTTCAATTTTATGTGAAAAAAAATGAGCGCTTCATATTGCGACAATATGGACAAATCTCGACCTACATTTTGCGGTTTCTGGTGGATTCTATTTCTTTGAAAATTTTGTGAGTTGAAAATGTCAATAGGACGAAAAGATGCATCTAATTCCGCTAGCTCTATTTCTTCAAGTTTCTTTTTACTTTTGCAAAAAACGTAAAGCCATAAAATGAAAAAAGTAAAAATCGGGACACGGGGAAGCGAATTAGCTTTGTGGCAGGCCAATTACACCAAGCAACAGTTGGAAAGCTTGGGGATAGCTTCTGAGTTGCTCATCATCAAGACCCAAGGCGACAGGGTTCAACATTTGAGTTTTGACAAATTGGAAGGGAAAGGGTTTTTTACCAAAGAAATTGAAGATGCTCTACTGAGGGGAACGATTGACTTGGCCGTGCATTCGATGAAGGACCTGCCAACTGCTTCGCCGGAGGGTTTGGTCATCACGGCTGTTTCTTACCGGGAAAACCCCGCCGATTGGATTTTAATTCGGCCGGAAGCTTTGGCAGAAGACCAACTTTTGAAGCTCAAAAAGGATGCAGTCGTCGGAACCTCTTCAGCCCGCCGCAAAGCCCAGTTGCTGGATTTTCGCAACGACATTCAATTGAAAGACATCCGGGGCAATGTCCCCACCCGTCTCAAAAAGTTGCAAGCGGGGGATTTTGATGCTATCGTAATGGCGGCGGCTGGAATGAGTAGGCTGGAGTTGGATTTATCCGCTTTTTACGTGCTTAAATTGAACCCCAAAGAATTTGTTCCTGCCCCGGCACAAGGGGTTTTGGCTTTCCAAACCTCCGTTGACGATTTGGCTACCCGCCGGATTTTGAAAAACATCCATCAACCCGAAGTATCTGCTGTGACGAACGTGGAACGGAAGGTGCTGAAGTTGTTGGAAGGGGGGTGCCAAATGCCATTGGGGGTCTATTGCGAGCGCGACGAGATGGGCAATTTTCACCTTTGGGCAGCGAAAGCAGAAACTTGGGAAAGTCCAGTCAGGCGGATCCAACTTTCTTCCAATACCAGCCATCATTTGGCAGAGAAAGTTGTCGAAAAACTGAAAATTTAGGGTCGATGGAATTCATTTGGTCAATTGGAAAATACCTAAAAATCAACCGGTCAACAAAGTGAAAGGCTTGCTACTATCAACCATTTTAAAATCAAAATCTTTTATCTTTAATCTAACGTTATCTAATCTTTCATCATGTACCTATTTTTTGATGTCTCCGCCATTGGCAAGCCAAAAAACTGGAAAAGCCCGGCTAGTGATACCTTCAACTGGCCGAGGATGATGCATCTCTCCTGGCTTCTCTACAATGGTGACCGGGAATTGCAGGCTTCTTCCGACGATATCATCCGACCGGAGGGTTTTGAAATTCCGGTTGAAGCTGAGCGCAAACACCATCTGACACAGGAACAGGCACTGGAAACTGGCGTTCCGTTGGCCGATTCGTTGAACAGGTTTAAGGAAGTGGTCAATAAGGCGGAATACGTCATTGCGCACAATATGAATTTTAATGAAAATGTCGTTGGAGCAGAGTTTGTCCGCAAGGGAATTACCCACCAATTGAGAAGTTCTGAAAAGTATTGCCTGATGCATGAAGCGACTTGGTTTTGCAAAATTTCGGCTCCAGGAGGGCGCTACAAATGGCCGACTTTACAGGAAATTCACGCAAAAATTTTCACAAAACGCTACGCCCAAGCTGGAAATGCGCTGGCTGATGTTTCGGCTTGCACCCTCTGTTTTTTTGCTTTGCTCGATTTGAAGGCAATTGAATTGTTTTAAAAATGAAACGAGTCTTCATTAGCCGCGATTTAGAAGAAGACAGTGTCTTTTTGAATAGGCTTATTGCCAAAGGTTTTGAAGTGCATGGCGAATCTTTAGTTGAATTGTCTCCTGTTGGATTTGGTGGATTCCCTCCTGTAGATTGGATATTCTTTTACAGCAAAAATGCCGTTCTGTTTTTTTTTAAATTACTTCAAAAAGATACAGTCGAGGGCGTGAAATTGGCGGCCATGGGAACTGCAACGGCGGAATTGCTGGCTTCCCAATTTAAAGAAGCGGATTTCATCGGAGATGGAATTCCCCAAAGCACAGCGAAGGCTTTTTTGAAGGTGGCTTCTGGACAAAAAGTTCTTTTTCCACGTGCCAAAAAATCACGGCAATCGATCCAAAGATTACTGGGCAATCAAATCGTGGTCTTCGACAGGGTAGTTTATGATAACAAGCCAAAGACTGCGATGGACATTCCCGAAGCTGACTGCCTGGTTTTTACCAGCCCGATGAATGCCGAAGCTTATTTTTTAGAATATGAATGGAGGGATTTTCAAAAAGTGGTTGCCATCGGGCAAACGACGGCCACAGCCTTGAAAAGTTTTAAAATCAAAGGATTTACCATTGCAGAAACCCCTTCGGAAGAAGGGTTGGTGAAGGCAGTATTGTCCTGTTTCTAGCGGACCAGAGTTACATCCCCCTTAAAAGATTCCACTTGCCCATCCAGAAACTCTATCTCGGCAACCCATACAAAGACCGCTGGACTCATTTTCCTACCCCGAAAGGTGCCATCCCACCCAAAAGCTGGGTCATTGGGTTGAAAATCGCTGGCTGTAAAGACCAGGTTTCCCCAACGGTCGAAAATATTTAATGAACGGATGTTGACGATACTTTGCCCGGCATAAAGTATGAAAAGGTCGTTGTTGCTGTCTCCATTTGGGGAAAAAGCGTTGGGAACAAAGACAGGCCGTTCCTCATTTACCACAATGGTGATTTTATCGGTCACCTGACAGCCATTGCCGTCCATGATGGTAATCCGGAAGGTAGAAGTTTTTTGCGGACGAACGCCCTGACTAAGGCAATTGGGGCATTCGGGATTGGGCAAGGGCTGCCAAATCACCGAATCCATGCCGTTCAGTGGAATATTTACCTGTGCTTGGAGCGTCACACTATCGCCCTGCTGAATGAACAAGTCGTCGCCTAGCTCCACAACTAATTCTCCGGGTGGGTTGAGGATAATGGTGGTATCCATTTCACAACCGTTGATATCTTGAATTGCCATTTGGTAGGTTCCGGGGTCGAGGAAACTAAATTGTGGGAAAGTGATGAATATGTCGTGGTTGAGAGAAAATACGAAAGGGGGGGTTCCTCCCACAACGGAATCGATGAAGATTGTTCCTTCTTGGTCGCGGCAATCGGGTTGGTTGAGGGAAAATTGAACATCCGTAATCGGGAGGGAACTTGCCCCGACGAGGACCGAATCGACAGCCGTGCAGCCATTATTCAAATTCGTCACGGATAAAAGATACCAACCCGGCGCATTGACGAAAGTGTTCAAACTGCCGGGTTGAGCAATGGTCCCTGAACTTTGGGTAGTCCATTGGTAACGAATCGAATCGCCTGCGGATGAACCTTCACCTGTCAATTCGACCATCAAGTCCATGCAATCCAAAAGACCGGAGGCAGTAGCCACAACATCAGGAGGCGCGATATTCGAAGGAACGAAAATAGAGCGGCTGTTGGTGCATCCCGTGTTAGTGTTTGTGATGGTGACGAAATAGAGTCCAAATTGCCCCACCGTCGGGCTTGCCGTCGAACTGCCACTTAGGATGGCTGGCCCCGTCCATTGAAACTCGAAAATTGAATCGGGTCCCGGTGCGATGGCTTCCAACTGAACCATTTCTTCCAGGCAGGTTATCGGCGGAGGGGACGCAATGACTAAAGCTGGCCTTTCGATGTCCTCCTGGACAACAATAGAGGCTTGGTCAGTGCAGCCTGTTCGCGCGTGGGTGACGGTCAGTACGTATTGACCGCTTGTATCCACCAATGCCAAGGGCCCGTTTTGACCATTCGACCATTGATAGGTCACTTCGCCGGCTGGCAATGAATTACTGCCATCTAATGTGACCGTGGGGATGGAACAAGTAATGGTCAAATTTTGAGAATTATCAATCAGTGCAATAGGTGAAATTGTATCTAACAGGACGGAGATGGAATCCATGACGGTGCAATTGTTGGCCGTATCGAGGACGGTGAGGAAGTAGGTTCCGGGGCAATCGATGAGTGGGGAAGTGGTAGAATCGCCCGAAATAATGCAGCCGTCCGGGCTATTCCAAAGGTGAAAAATTGTAGGCCCTGTGGTGGAATTGTTCCCGTCCAATTCAAGGCTGCTGCGTGTACAGGTCAAGGTAGTATCTGAACCGGCATCCGCCAAAGGTATAGTCGCATCGATCGTGACATTAACAAGGTCTGTTGAAAAACAATTGGTTGTCGTGTTGGTGGCAATGAGGGTATACATTCCAGCAGAATCTACCGTCACAAGTGGGCAGTTCTGGCAAATGGTACTACCATTGAAAACCCAGTCAAAATTTAAACTCCCGGGCATTCCCGCGGTGTTGGAATTACTCGCATCCAACTGGACAGAAAAGTTAGGGCTGCTGCAATCGATTTCCATGTCAGCCCCCGCGTCTGTCTGGGGCGGAATATTGGCTTCCACTACCTGAACCGATGAAAAACATTTGCAGGTGTTGCCGGTATTGGTAACTTCTAGTTGGTAGGTTCCCGGGGCATTTATCTGCGGGTTTGGGGTATTATCTCCACCGAGAATATTGCCGTCAAGCGTCGTCCAACTAAATTCAAGGGCATTGACAGGAGCGCCCGATGCGCTTCCGTTTAAAACGAAAACACTGTCAGTACAGGTAAATAGAAGGTCACTACCAGCATCACATTGGGGAGCATTTATGTCGGGTGGGACGAAGACGCAGGTAGAATCGGTACAACCATTTGATGCGGTGACTTCCAGGCAGTAGGTTCCGGTGGCATTGACAAAGGCACTTTGGCTTGTCGTATTTGAACCCGCAGCAAAAGAACCATCGACCGTCGTCCATTGATAAGTTCCGGGCGAACTGTTATTACCGAAAAGGATAATGGTATTGCCTGCGCAATCTACTGCCGGAATGTTGGAGTCAATCAAAGCCACCGGTGGTATCGTATCCAAACTAACGTTCGCAAAATCGCTAGCCGAACAACCGTTTTGAGTATTGGTGACCAACAAATTATAAATTCCGGGACGGTCAACAAGCGGTGTTTTGGTGGTGTCCCCGTTTACAAGGTTGCCGTTCGGGCTCGTCCATTGATAGGTGATATTAGGGCCGATGGCAGAACCACTACCATCTAAGTTCAAAGAAGTGTTGGTGCAAGTGAGGTCAAAATCCGGCCCTGCCGCCGCAAGGGGCGGGATAGTATCGACAAAAACCTGCACCTGACAAGAAGAAGTAAACATTGCCCCGTTAATAGTACGGGTCACCTGCAGTTCATACGTTCCCGCTCCATCTACGAGAGGACCAAGGGTCGTGTCACCGTTTATAATATTGCCATTCAAACTAGACCACTGATATAAGATGTCGGGGCCAGTTTCAGAACCGCTGCCATCCAAAAAAGCAGTATTTTGAAAACAAGAAATGTTCCGGTCCAACCCTGCGTTGCATTCGGGAAAACAACCCGTCGGCTCAAAAATCTGCACAAAATCGGTATCTCTGCAAAGGTTATGGTCATTTGTTGTTATCAGAAAAAAAGAGTCCACCGGATTATTTAAAGACACAATAGGGTTGCAGGTGGTATCTCCTGCATCTAAATTCCCTCCTAAAGAAAACCATTGGTAGCTAATGTCTGGCCCCGTTGAAGAACCCGCACATGTCAACACCACACTCGTATCGCCACAGACCATTTGGATGCTCGAACCTGCCTCTGCAAATGGAATGTCGCCATCGAGCACGACGGATACCGCGTCACTCGCCGTGCAACCATTGGTGGTATTGCTAACCAAAATAAAATAAACCCCCTCTCCCAAAATTTCCGCATTCAAAACATTTGTGGGTGAACAAATGCTGCCTCCCAAATTTTGCCATTCGTATTGAAATTCAGGGCCTTGCGAAGAATTGGAACCGTCCAACTGATAACATGCAGCCAAATTCGGACAATCCAACAGCAGGGTGTTTGGACCTATCTCCGCCACCGGGCTAATCGTATCGATGACCACCGTTACGGTATCGGAATCAGCAAGAAAGACGGCTTCGTTTGTCACCGAAAAAATATAAGTTCCCGCAGATACAATCGGAGCAAAAGGGTCATTCTGATTGAAAATGGTTCCATTCAGGGGGGTCCATTTGTAAACAATGGCGGGGCCTGTTGAGCCTGATGCCTGCAGGGTGTCCTGAAAGGAATTGCTCAGACAGTTAATCAACCCGTCCTGGTCGGCATTGGCAAATGGACGGCAGAGACTCGTGTCAAGACTCACCAAAATGGTATCAAAAGAGTTGCAATTCGTTAGCGTATTCAAGACTTCCAAAACGTAGTTGCCGGTGGAATCCACGATTGGGTTAAGCGAATTTTCCCCGGAGAGAATAATGCCATCGGGGGTGGTCCAGGAATAGACAAAATTGGGTCCAATATCAGAGCCACCTCCATCGAGGGAAGCCTGTCCGCTGTCGCAATCCAAAAGACCGTCCGGTCCGGCATTCACGTTTGGCGGGTTGATATTTTGGATGACAAGGACGCTGTCGGTATGAGAGCAAAAACCAAAAGTAATGGTCAGGAAGAAGGTTTCGGGGTAATCCACCGATATTTGAAGATTATTGTTGCTCAAAAGCGAATCATTAGAATCCCTCCACTCGAGGACGGAAAATGGGGGCATCGAAGAGTTCGTTCCATCCAACTGAACGGATGTATTTTGACAATCCAGCACCCGGTTGGGTCCCGCATCAGCCGTGGGAAATTGAAAGTCTTCCATCACTTTGACGGTATCAAAAGCCGTGCATCCATTGAAGATATTGGTGACTGTCAAAACATAGGTGCAGGCGGAATCAGCAATGGGGTTGGGGATGTTA
Organism: uncultured Saprospiraceae bacterium; assembly: GCA_964549665.1. Taxonomy (GTDB): domain Bacteria; phylum Bacteroidota; class Bacteroidia; order Chitinophagales; family Saprospiraceae; genus CAZJYF01. The sequence continues at coordinate 11,867 of CAZJYF010000007.1, read as the reverse complement.
TTGGGAGAGAGGAAGTGACCACCCTCCGAACAGGTCCAATCGTAAATGAAGGCATTTCCCGTGGAGGTGGCCGAAGTATCGCCTAATTCCACAGAAATCAACCCACAACTTAGCACTCGGTCCATTCCTGCGGCTGCGGTCGGCTGTGAAATATCCTGTACGACTTCAACCGTCCTAGCATTCATGCAGCCCGTCAAAGGATTGGTTATTTCCAAAGTGAAAAGGCCGGGTTGCGTGGTGGTGGCAATTGGGGTTCCCTGTCCTGTCGCAATGTTCCCCAACCACTGGAAATTGGCACCTGGCTGAATGACCGAGGCACTTCCATCGAGCGTAACCACCGAATTGATACAAGTCAGAGAGTCAAATGGGGCAATTAGAGGAGTAGGGGTAAGGGTATCCAAAGTGACCAGAACGAAGTCCGTATCCCGGCAAAAATTTCGCGAATTGCTGACGAGTAATTGATAAGTTCCCCCTGCATCGACAACCGGATTAGCTGAAGCAGCCCCCGATGTAATATTCCCGTCAAGGGTTGTCCATTGAAATAAAATAGTATCTAAAGGTATCGAAACGCTACCATTCAAGGTAAGTGAATTGTTCATGCAATTCAGCACCAGGTCATTCCCTGCATTCGCTTGGGGGACATTTATATCCAAAATAATTTCCACGCTTGACGTATCTGTGCAACCATTGGCGGAATTGGTCACGACAAGTTGGTAAATATCCGGCTGTGAAATGGCAGGAGTTGGAGAAATGGGGTTCGAAACCGAGCTGCCATTTTGTGCCGTCCAACTGTAAAAAAGGGGACTGCTGCCAGTCGAATTGGTAGCATCGAGAACGAGGCTGCTGTCTTGACAATTCAAGGTGTCTCTCGGACCGGCATCTGCCAGGGGCGGCGCAATATCTTCTAAAACTACAACCGAATCTGATTGGGTGCATCCTCCCATCTCAACGGTCAAAACATAGCTGCCCGCACTATCTACGACCGCTAGGGTGCTATTCGTTGCCCCCACAAAATGACCGTTGCTAGTTGCCCAGTTGAAGCTGATGCCGGGGCCAATCGAGGAAGCGCTTCCATCTAAAATAATGGCGGGTGCAATGCAGTTGATTTCGCCAGCGGGGGCAATGTTCCCAACCAGGGAGATGACGGTCAAATCGAGGTTTACCAAGCTATCGCAGTTGTTGAAAGATTGTAGAATAGTAGAAAATAAGCCGGTTGATGTGTAGGATTGCGTTCCGACAAAAAGCGTATCGCCCGCGCAAATGGTATCGGTCAAAAACGTCTCGATAGGAGGTAGTGCCGTCAGGTCCAAAATCACGATGCTGTCGCAATTTAGGGATGAGGTCAACACCGTCGTGAAAGTGCCGGAAGTATGGTAGGTGCTATCGCCAATCATGAAGCTATCCCCATCGCAAATGGTCCTCAATAGATTAACGGTATCCACCGGGAGGATGCTCAGCGAGAGGTTAACGATGCTGTCGCAATTGGCAAACGAATTCAAGGTCACAGTATAATTGCCCGCTACTGAGAAACTTGAATCGCCGACAACAAAGCTCAAACCTTCGCATATGGATTCCGTCAGGTTGACGGGGGCGGGTGGGGCGGCAATGACTACTTGCACCCCGTTCGTCGAAACGTTTCCACAAAAAAATGGTGCGCTTCCCGCCAAATTTGCCCGCAATTCGGTGGCGGTAGAATCACTTGTTAGTGCGGGGATGCTCGTCGAATCGGTCAGCAGAAAACTCAATCCCCAAAGTTCGTAGGTCCCCGGTGGGTAAGAAATCAAATCCGGATTGTCGAGATAGGCGATAATGGTATCGTTTTGCGTGAGCATAAAAGTATAGCCGTATTTTGCAGTATCCGGTACGATAGCCCCGTAAAGCGGATTGAGGGTCAGCGCCAAACTGGAATCTCCCACACAGGCTGCCACATCCGGCGAAAAAGCCAAGTTCCCTGCATCGGCGTCGCAGCAATTAAAGCCGCCGCTATCACAGAAAATCACTTCAAAATCAATGATGCGCCCGCCATTGAACTGCGCCCCATTGACAATGTCAAGGCACCACTGCCCATTGACTGTTCCGCTGTTGAAATCCTCCAAACAACCGCTGAAAGGATGGTAAGACCCGGAATAGCCAGGTGGAAGATTATTCAGCCAGTTGCAAGAGGTCGGGCAGTTGTCAAACTGGCCGGGGAATGCGCAGATATTGCCATTGCCGAATTGAATGGTGTCAGGTCGGGGAGTCTCACTACAAGGCACAAAAAGAATGTTCCAGGTAGCAATAGGGGTCTGCGGATCGCAAGCCCCTGCGGTGCCGGTCAATTGAACGGAAGTTCCGTTGGGGGATGTTAAAGAAAGTTCCAGGCTGGCAATTCTCGCCGATGTGAAGGTTATTGAAAGTCCGCAGACGCCTTGTGTCGGATTGGAAAGACTGTCATTCAAAGCACTCGTTACATCGTAACAAACTTGGGTAGTCGAAAAGGGAGGATAGACAAATACGCAACTGTCTTGCTCTGCACAGCCGCAATTCTGCGCAACAAGCGGTCTGGGAAAGAACGCAAAAAGCAGTGATATGACCAATGGGATTACAAAAATTCGCATAAAAGCGGATTTAATCAGTTTTTGGAAAATGGCAGTTATTTTCCCAGAGGATTACCTACGGAATAGGTTTTAAGGTTTTTAATTGTTCGTGCAATGTAAGCCAAAGCGAACATCAAAGTTACGACAAAATGCCCACTAATTCCGATAATTATTTAAAAAAATAATATGTGTTTTGCGCTGAGGGCTTTTGAAAAAAATACACCGTAATTCTGCCTAAATGCTCGCTTTTAATTTTGACAAACTTTGTACCTTAGTGCGGCTTTTGAGCAGTTTTTCCAAATTGTAAAAACACATTTTTCAATTTGAAAAGTTGCCTTTCAGCTCATTATCTTTATTCCAAGTTAGGGCATACCTTGAAGTTACACCCTAGCTTTCAGCCGCCAAGTGCCCAATCAATTATGCCAAAATTTTATCCACTCAAGGTAAAAACCATTCGAAGAGAAACGGCGGATTGCGTTTCCCTTGCTTTTGAAGTACCCGATGATTTAAAACCCGAATACCAATTCATTCAAGGGCAACACCTCACCCTGAAAACGCAAATCGAGGGCAAAGAAGTACGCCGTTCCTATTCTATTTGCACCAGTCCTGTGGATGAGGAGTTGCGGGTGGCGGTCAAAAGGCAGGAAGGAGGGAAATTTTCCACTTTTGCCAACGAGGAACTTTCCGAAGGCGATGTACTGGATGTGATGACGCCCATGGGAAGCTTTCATACAGAAATGGACCAGAACAATGAAAAGCACTACGCCGCCTTTGCCGCCGGAAGCGGGATTACTCCCGTCATTTCCATCCTCCGAAGTGTCCTGAAAATAGAACCCAAGAGCCAATTCACCCTTTTTTACGGCAACCGGGCAGCAGATTCCATTCTTTTCAAAGAAGAAATAGAAGGCCTGAAAAACCGCTATCTCGGCAGATTGAGCGTCTACCACATTTTGAGCAGGGAACAACCGGAAATCCCTCTTTTTCACGGGCGAATTACCGCCGAAAAATGTCGGGCTTTTTGTGATAAACTTTTAGATGTCAATGAAGTAGATGAATTCTTCCTCTGTGGTCCCGAACCCATGATTCGGGCTGTTAAAGAAACCTTGCTTTCCCTTGGAACGGATGAAAAAATGATTCATTTCGAGTTGTTTACTTCCCCCGCAGGCCCTTTAGGTCGTTCAAAACGCAAAAAACGAACTTCTCAACCGCCCATTATTTCAAAAATTAAAATCACCCTCGACGGCGCCACTTTTGAATTTGACCTCACCTCCGACGGCGATACCATCCTCGAGGCTGCTATGAAAGGGGGAGCCGATTTACCATTTGCCTGCAAAGGAGGAGTTTGTTGTACTTGTAAAGCAAAGTTGTTGCAAGGGGAGGTTGAAATGGATGTCCACTACGGTTTGGAAGCCGAAGAAGTGAAAGCAGGCTATATTCTCACCTGTCAGTCGCACCCAAAAACAGCGCAGGTCGTGGTGAGTTTTGATGAATAAAATTCGTGAATTTCCATTATTGCACGGTGAACCACAGAAAAACCTTTGTGAATCTTTGGGGCGCTTTGTGCAACTTTGTGGAATTATTATTTCACTGGGAACCTCACTTCAATTCAATAGCTTTTGTATTATTTGTACGATCGCATTCATAATTAAGCTGATTCGTTTCCAACGAAAGAATGAGGATATTCATGTACCGGGTCTTCGAACGCGTATCTACCTTGATTTTAGCGACAAAGCGTTCATTTGGGTGTAGTAGCCCGGATTTATCCTCCAAACCTCCTTTGACGAGGACTCTTCCGACGGGAATGGCCCCTTTGGAAAGTCGCGGAACGCCGGAAAGATGCGCTCGAATGGCAAGGCTGGCAGTTGCCTTGTCTTCCCCTCCACCATAAATCGTGGCAGGCCCTTTCCCTATATTGGCAATGGTGTATTCCAATTCAATCCACTTCTTTGAATGGTGCAGTACTTTTATTTCTTCAATGATGAGGTCAGGGCATTCATTTTTTTCCCGGAGAAGTTCCTCTTGAGAAAATGGCGAAGTTTTTTTGGCGGTAAAAACAAAGCCTTCGGTGGTTTTGGCTTTAGGCGACGGATTTCCAACGGTTTGGTTTTGGGCAGACGCTGGCAGACGTTTGGAAACTTTTAAAGTCTGATTTTTTGCAATCTTGCCCGCTCTCAACTCGAAATTTTGGTCCACAAAAGCCTGCTTTATTTGCTCGGCATAGTCGCCGATTTCGCGCTCATACAAGGAACTGTCGAAAATGATTTGAACCCAATCGGCTACTCCAGGTTGGCTAAAGTCGATATCCTGACGTCCGGTATTTATTGCTGTGAAACTGATTTTAAACCAGCTTCCAGATTCTTTTATCTGTTTGACGGACTGCACATTGAGGCGATAGCCAAGATATTTTTTAGGAGGATGCAAGGTGTCGTAAAGCGTTAGGCAAGGAGTGAAAATAAAGCCCCCCTCTGCACTCGCAATGGTACTGTTCCAAAGAAAAAGGATAGCTCCAAAAATAATCCTCAATGAGTTGTTCATGTATTGGAAATAGCATTTGAGAAGTCCCTCCTCAAATTCATAGCTTATGATTTTTAAAATCGTTTTTGACTCATCGGATGTAGGAAAGAGGAGAGATACCGGATTTGTTAACTAATACGCTAAAAAAGCTTGCAAATTGTTTCCCGAAACTCTTTCGGGCATTGTGTTGGCAAATTACGCCCATCTTCCTGACTAGTATGGAGTATCAGCAAAATAATATATTTGGCAGGTAAATATTCGGTCGGAAGGCGGCATGTAGAACGACGAAAAACATTATTCTTCATCTCCGAGAATGTTCACCGGGCGATTGATACTTTCCTGTAACGAGATGAACGTTTCTGTTCGTTGAATACCTTTAATTTTTTGAATTTTATCGTGAAGCACTTCTCGCAGGTGGTCCGTGTCGCGGCAGATGATCTTTGCAAAGATATTGTAAAGTCCGGTGGTGTAATGGGCACCCACTATTTCCGGTATATTCGTCAAGGCCTCCGCTACCTCTTCATACATTGAACTTTTATCCAGATAAATGCCTAAAAAAGCGCAAATATCGTAGCCCAATTTGCAATGGTCGATGCAGAGGTTAGCCCCTTTTACAATGCCCATGTCTTCCAATTTGTGCATTCGCACGTGGATCGTTCCGCCGGAAACATACAATTGTTTCGCTATGTCCGTGTAGGCCTTTTTTCCATCTTTCATCAAGATGGAAAGTATTTGCTTGTCAAGTTTATCGATATCTGCCATAATCTTTATTATTAAAAGAATTGCAACAAATATTGTCTTTTAATTTGAAATTATCAAAAAAAAATGGAAATGATGTTTCAATTCAGAACCAAATGGCTGTTTTTTTTAAATAAAAAAACAATTTGTGGAAGGAAAAAAGAAAGGAAGTGTTGGGTTGGAATAAATGTCCAAAAATAAATTTCCAAAAGTGGGGGTGCCATCAAAAAATAATCTTTTTCTGTTTTAAACGATTGTCTTGTAAAATTACCCACCCTCGGGCTAGAGCGGCTCATTTTTTTATTACAAAGGTTATCAAAAGTATTGGTTCCTTAAATGTTTTAAAACCATTTAATAACTCATCCTCAATTTCCCAAAAAAATAGCATCAATTACCTACAAGTCAACATTTTCCGTCCCAACGCTCCCAATTTCCCAACTCTTTCTTAAATTCACCGCACCTATTTTTTCAACTTTAAATACGCACTACATGACTTTACAAATCAAATCATTAGCAGAATACAACGCGGCCTGGAAACGCAGTGTGGAAGACCCGGAAGGCTTCTGGGCTGAACAGGCGGAAACCTTCACCTGGCGCAAAAAATGGGACAAGGTGTTGGAATGGGAATTCAAGACGCCGAGCATCGAATGGTTCAAAGGTGGCAAACTGAACATCACGGAGAATTGCCTGGACAGGCACCTGGAAACGCGGGGCGACCAAATCGCCATTCTATGGGAACCGAACGACCCGGAGGCAGCGGTTCGTAGCTTCACCTACCGGCAGTTGCACTCGGAAGTTTGCAAGGCGGCTAATGCCCTGAAAGCCAATGGCGCAAAGAAAGGTGACCGCATTTGCTTTTATATGCCGATGCTGCCGGAACTGGCAATCGGCATGTTGGCTTGTGCGAGAATCGGGGCGATTCATTCGGTCGTTTTTGCCGGCTTCTCCGCTTCCGCCCTCGCCGACCGCATCAAAGATGCTTCCTGCAAGATGGTAATTTGTTCTGATTTCAATAGCAGGGGCGCGAAAAACATTCCCGTCAAGGGAGTGGTAGATGCAGCGCTCGCAATGGGTTGTGATAGTGTCCAAACCGTTTTGGTTTATAAAAATACGGGGGGAGCCATCCAGTGGGTAGATGGAAGAGACAAATGGTGGCACGAGGAAATGAATGACCAAGCGACCTCCTGTCCCGTGGAAGAAATGGATGCCGAAGACATGTTGTTCATCCTCTATACTTCGGGTTCAACGGGTAAGCCCAAAGGGGTGGTGCACACCTGCGGCGGCTACATGGTCTACACTTGTTTTACCTTCAAAAATGTATTCCAATACCAGAAAGGAGATGTTTATTGGTGCACCGCGGATATCGGCTGGGTCACCGGGCATTCCTACATCGTCTATGGTCCCCTGCTTGCCGGTGCCACCTCTCTCATGTTTGAAGGCGTTCCGACTTATCCCGATGCCGGGCGATTCTGGCAGGTTTGCGAAAAGCACAAGGTGAGCCAATTTTATACGGCACCCACGGCGATTCGGGCCTTGATGGCACAGGGCGATCAGCATTTGGATGGACATGATTTAAGCGCCATCAAGGTATTGGGAACGGTGGGCGAACCCATCAATGTGGAAGCTTGGAACTGGTACAACGACAAAATTGGTAAACAACGCGCTCCCATCGTGGATACCTGGTGGCAAACGGAAACGGGTGGCATCCTCATCACCCCGCTGCCCGGCATAACGGATACCAAACCTTGCTATGCTTCGTACCCCTTGCCGGGTGTGCAACCCCTGTTGGTTGACGCAGACGGAAACGAATTGAATGGAAACGGGCTGGAAGGATTGCTCTGCATCAAATTCCCATGGCCAGCCATGCTGCGAACCCTTTACGGCGATCACGACCGTTGCCGTCAGACCTATTTTTCTGTATTTCCTGACCTGTATTTTACCGGCGACGGCGCCCGCCGCGATAAAGATGGAAGACTGCGCATCATCGGCCGCGTGGATGACGTTATGAACGTTTCCGGGCACCGAATGGGCACAGCGGAGGTAGAAAATGCTATCAATGAGCATCCGAATGTTGTGGAAAGTGCCGTGGTGGGTTATCCCCACGACATCAAAGGGCAAGGCATCTATGCGTACGTCATTCTCGGAAAAGCAGTGGCGGATGAAGTTGCTTTTGAGAAAGAAGTCCGCGCCGTGGTGACCCGCGAAATCGGTCCCATTGCCCGGCCCGACAAAATTCAAATCGTCCCGGGTTTGCCAAAAACGCGTTCCGGCAAAATCATGCGCCGTATACTGAGGAAAGTAGCTGCCGGCGATACGGATAATCTCGGCGATGTCTCTACTCTGCTCAACCCGGAGGTGGTGGAGGCGGTGAAACAAGGGGCGAAGGTCTTGAGGTGACGCCTTCGAGCGAGGGAAAGAGCGTGAGGCAGGAAGGTGTTGCCTCAAGACGGGTCGAACATCTTCTCCCGTCAATTTCATGAAGAAGCAACCTCCCCCTGCTAAATTTGTAGATTTTGGGAAGTAGGGTTTTGTGGGTTAAGTGTCGGTCTTGAGGCAACACCTTCCTGCCTCCAGTACCATCTTCCCTCGAAGGCGTCACCTCAAAACCTAATGAAAAATGTCAAAAAGTCCAGACTGTGAAGAAAGCTGGAACATCTCCTGATTTTTATGCGGCAATGGAAGCCGAACATAACTACCACGTTTACAACCGTACCAACAATAAAGAGTTGCTTTTTCGCGATGATAATGACCGGATGTTTTTCCTGGAACGTCTCAATACCTACCTTTCGCCTTATGTTGATTGTTTCACCTACTGTTTGTTAGTCAACCATTTTCACTTGTTGATTCGTGTAAAAAGCATGGAAAACATAATCGGTGTTATTGAAAACCTCGAATTAAAAGATAGAACAATTGCACAAAAAGCATTTCTTGAATTGAACCCGGAAGAGCGCACAACGGAAAAGGTGTTGGAAAATCAATTTCTAAGGCTCTTCACCTCCTATTCCATGCACTTTAATGTCCGGCACAAACGAAAGGGCAATTTATTCACCCGGCGATTCAAACGGATAGAAGTGGAAGATGAATTGCATTTTTTGCGACTTGTATATTACGTTCATGCCAATCCTGTAAAGCATAAATTGATGAAAGATTTTAGAGCGTATCGGTGGAGTTCCTATGTGGCTATTCTTTCTGATAAGCCGACAAAATTGGCAAGAGATGAAGTACTGGAGTGGTTCAACGGCAGAGAAGGATTTTTGGAATTTCATCTCCGTGAAAAAGACTTCGGCGATGATTTGAAAAACTATTTGATAGGAGAATAATGGTCTTGAGGTGACATCTTCTGAGTTCTTGAGGCAACACCTTCTTGCCTCCCGCGCAATCTTTGCTCGAAGGCATCACCTCAAGACCGAACGAAAATCCTTCCCACCATTTTCAAAAAAAAGAAACATCCCCTTGCCAAACCTGCAGATAATTGGAGGGAGGGGTTTGTGGGTTGAAAATCGG
>CAZJYF010000007.1:0-2435 GCA_964549665.1 uncultured Saprospiraceae bacterium | reverse complement strand
CTTGAGGCAACACCTTCTTCTCTCCCGCACCATCTTCTCTCGAAGGCGTCACCTCAAGACCTAATTTCCAACGCCCCTCCGACCTAAATGACGAGCCACCTCCCACATACTCTCCAAATTATGGGCCGGGGCAAATACATCAATGTAAGGCATCGCTACCTTCATGCCGCCAGCGGAGGGTTGGTAGTTTGGATTTCCCGCCAACGGATTCAGCCAAATGACTTTGTTTGCTTTGCGGTGAATGCGGCGCATGCTTTCTTCGAGGGTTTCGAGTTCGCCCGTGTCCCAACCATCGCTTAGAAGGAGTACAATCGTTTGGCTGTCGAGAAATTTCGAAGAATAATCGTCGAGAAAGGATTGAAGGGAAGCGCCGATTTTTGTTCCTGCGGACCAATTCGGAACATAGGCTGCCAAACCTTCCAATGCTTTCCCAAAGTCGTGATTGCGCAACTGCTTCGTCACCCGGTGTAGGGAAGTGCTGAACACGAAGGTCTCCATTTTGTGGTACCCCTTTTGAAAACCGTACATGAATTGAATGAGAAAGCGGCTGTACAAATCCATGGATTTGCTCACGTCGCAAAGCAAGATGATTTTTGCCTTCCGCAATTTTGGTTGGCGAAAAGCAAGGTGCAAAATTTCTCCACCCCGTCGCATATTGGAGCGCAAAGTTTGTCGCAGGTCAAATTGGCGGGTTGAATTTGACGGGGCAAATCGCCGGCTGTTTTGCGTAGCCAAAGACCTCGAAAGAAGGCGAATTAATTGCATCATCTCTACCAGTTCTTCCATTGAAAAGGCAGAAAAATCTTTGCGGGTAAGCATTTCGACAGGACTGTACCCAGCCATTTCGACCACCTCGTCCGATTTCCCACCGTACAACCAGTTTTTGATGACTTGAATGGAGGGGGGACGTTTTTGGTTGTCAGGGGGCTTGTTTTTTGAAGATGATTCGGTGCCTCCGAGTTTGATTTTGGAATCAACAGCCTTGGCAAGTTCACCCCAATAAGTTTCGTACAAGTCGTCGAAGTCTTTCAGTTGTTGGAGGTTTCTGGCGAGAACGGATTTCAAAATTTGGCGAAAATTGTCCGGGTCATCGAAAGAAATAGCACCCAGGGCTTTCAGGGCGTCCCCCTCTTCCGCGGGGCCAATTTGAAAGTTTTGATGGCGGAGATAGCGGCAAAACTTTACGACGTTGGCACTCAGTTCAGTGTGGCGGGTGAGGAGGTTGGTTGTGGTCATGCGAAATAATTTATCGCACCGTAGCTCCGAGCTTTGTCTCGGAGAAGTAACACACGGCACTTCTCCGAGACAAAGCTCGGAGCTACGGTGGATTTCGAGCTACTGAAGCTTCGAGCTACGGCGGACGCCCACCTTTTCAAATAGTTCCGAGAGGGAGTCCTGCGTTTGGCGGATGTCTTTCCAGTCCTTCAAAATGAGTCCCAAAGTAGCTTCCACCAATTCTTTGTCCAAATGGGTCAGATGCAGCGAAGCCAATGCCCTTGCCCAATCGAGCGTCTCGGCGAGGCCGGGCACTTTTTCCAATTGCTTTAGGCGGAGTTCCTGCATGAAGCGGCAGATTTGTTCCCCCAATTGGGCATCGATGCCCGGCACTTTGCTTTTGACAATTTGTAGTTCTTTTTCAAAATCGGGGTAATCAATCCAAAGGTAGAGGCAACGCCGGCGCAGGGCTTCGGAGAGTTCTCGCACGCGGTTGCTCGTCACGATGACCCGCGGGATGTGGGTGGCGGAAATGGTGCCGATTTCGGGGATGCTGATTTGCCAGTCGGAAAGCACTTCCAGCAGGAAACTTTCAAATTCCTCATCTGCCCGGTCAATTTCATCGATGAGTAGAACAGGCACTTTGGGGTGGGTGATGGCTTGGAGCAGTGGGCGTTTTAACAGGAAGGCGTCGCTGAAAATCGTTTGTTCTTTTTCTTCGATACTCTTGCCGCTGTTTTCTTCCATTTTCAGGTGGAGCAACTGTCGTTGGTAGTTCCATTCGTAAAGGGCGTGGGTGGCGTCCAAGCCTTCGTAGCATTGCAGGCGGATGAGGTCGGTGTGGAGGGCTTGCGCCAAAACTTTCGCGACCTCCGTTTTGCCGACACCGGCAGGGCCTTCAATCAAAAGTGGTTTCTCCAATACCCCGGAAAGATGGAGCGAGAGGGCGATGGAATCATTGGAAATGTAGCCTTGTTGGAGGAGCAGTTCCTGGATATGAGTGCATTCTTTTGGTGCGTTCATCTTCAGTTCGGAATAAAAAAAGACGTCAACTTCGCCGCCTGAGCGGCCTTTTCATTTAATCGGTCTTAGCTACCGCTTCCAACGCTTTGCGCGCAAACACTTTAGCCAGATGTTTGCGGTAAGCATCGGATGCGAAATGGTCGCTTTGGATGAAAACCCCTTCTGCCGCGAGTTTTGCGGCAGCTTCTATGGTAGCA
>CAZJYF010000006.1:0-24978 GCA_964549665.1 uncultured Saprospiraceae bacterium | reverse complement strand
TAAGGTGCGTTTTGGATAATCTTTCCTTAAGTTCACCGAAGCTCGAACCATTGTTAAGCGAAAAAATCGTTAACTATATTAGCCGCTCGTTAACCAAGGTGCGAGCTACGGTGTCACGCCTGATACCTCCGGCGAATAACCCCATCGTTCGACATATTTCCCCCAGTGTTCGCTTACTAAAGCAACATCCCGGGGATTATGGTGAAAGACATTTTTTCGGTAGGTTTTAATGGATTCCAGGTAATTTTCAAAATGCGGTTTGGCTGCGTCAATCCCTGTCAGCTTCAATTGCCGGTAGATTCTTTCAACTTCCTCCAAAGGATTAGCCTCCAAATTTTCAAAACGAACCTCCACCAAGTCCTGTGGAGGCAATGCCGAAGCAGCTTCCGAATAATTTCCCATCAGCCGGGAATAGATTTTCAGAACCATCTGTTCGATGTCAACATGACTGTAATCCTGTAAAGCCAGGGCTGGGAAAAGTTTCCGGTAATAATTTTTCATTGAAGGAAAAACGCGAAAAGGATTCCGGTAGATATGGATGAATTTGGCTTCCGGAATCAATTGTTTCAGGAGAGGGATGCGGGCCGTATAAACGGGATTTCGCAAAAGCAACTGTTCGTTCTCTTGATGGATGGTTATTTTTTTCAAATAGTACAGAAAAGTTCGTTTCCAGTTTTCGATTTCCCGCTTTTCACAACCCTCGAAGAATAACCCCTGGAAAACATTTTTTTCAAAATTCTTTGGAAAATACAAACCGTGGCAAAAGGACAGCGAAAGCATATTGGCTAAAGCAAATTCATCTTCCTGCGGCGAATCTGCTTTCACGGGCACGTTGTCTATCAGGCGGTTGGCGGGAATGCTTCTTTCCAGAAGCGGGCGAAAATATTTCCCCAGGGTCAGCAGTTCCCAGGGAAGACCAGTAGCCAGAGGCGTCACAAAGCCAAATTGCGGCGATTTGCACAAAATATTGCTCAGGTGGGTCGTGCCACTTCGCCAGTGCCCAATAATGAAAACGGGTGCTTTCATTTTCGGCATCCGTCGAATAGACCGGGCAGCAAGGACCTTCTCAAATCCAGTGAGAGGCAGCCGGACAAAGGCAGCCAGGAGCGCAGTGGAAACCTGCGCCCAGCGGTTCACGTGAATCGGATGATTTTTTATCAATACCTTGCACAAATTGGGAAAACTGCTTCCGAACAGCGGATGGGAAAAAGGACGTTTTGCGGCCGTTGGTTTTGTCATATTTTTGCTTTCAGGATTTATCATTTTTGACGAAAAACTTCGGACAAAAACTAAAACGCTACAATATCGGCTATTGTTAAAGATGATATTTGAAATTCAAATTTATTTTTGACCCTGAATAAAAATTCTTTAATTAAGGGTTGGGGTATTGGACGAATTAAAAAATTGAAAACCCTATTTTCCAACATCCGGGCCAATACAAAAAGTCAGATTTGTCCGATTTGTGAAATCTTCAAGATTTAGATTTGCGAAATCTCATAGATTTCGTAAATCTCCAATTCGTATTCCTGAAAAAATAGATTTACCTGATTTTGCAAATCTGCCTTTTCAAAGAGACCTCATCCATTAAAATTGCATCATGGTATCGCGTCAATCATTGGTCACGGGAGGTTCTGGTTTTATTGGGCAACATCTCGTCCGCCAGCTTTCGGAACGCGGAACATCCGTCCGGGTTTTGGATGTAAAAAAACCGGCGACCGGTTCCCCAAAAGGCGTCCAATTTATTCAAGGCTCTGTTTTGGACAAAGCATCTCTCGCCCTGGCATTGGACGGAGCAGACACTCTTTACCATTTGGCGGCAAATCCCCACCTGTGGGCAAAAGACAAAAAAGTGTTTTTGCGCCTCAATTACGAAGGAACCAAGTTGGTTTTGCAGCAGGCAGCCAAAGCAAATTTGGATCGCATAATTTACACCTCAACAGAAGCTATTTTGGGTAGTTATAGACAGCCTCCAAAGTCTTTGATTTCGGAAGAAACGCCCTTGCCAAAACTGGAGGAAATGCCGGGGCCTTACACCCAATCCAAAATGCTGGCAGAATTGAAAGCAAGGGGATGGATCGAAAAAGGACTCCCCCTAAGCATCGTGTATCCCAGCACACCCGTCGGATCTGGCGACGTCAATTTGACCGCTTCAACTGCCATGATTCGCGATTTCTTGAATGGCAAAAATCCCGCTTATTACAACTGCACCCTCAATTGGATTGCCGTCGAAGATGTCGCTTTAGGGCACATCCTGGGAGCAGAAAAGGGACGGATAGGCGAACGCTACATTTTGGGAAATGAAAATTGTTCCCTCTCCCGGATTTTGAACATTTTGGAAGAAAATTTGGGTGTTCAAATGCCCAAGCGACGCATTCCTTACAGCTTGGCATTAGGAGCCGCCAGGGTGGCGGAGTTTGTTTCCAATCACCTCACCGGCAAGGAACCGGTTGCTTCTCTGGAAGGGGTCCGCTTGGCAAAAGCAGGTCTTGAATTGGACTGCCGAAAGGCGAGAGAAGAATTGGGTTTGCCCCAAACTTCCATCGAAAAAGCGATTTTGGCTACCGCAGAATGGCTGAAAGATGCAGGACACCTTGCGCGAACTTGGTGATTGGGGGTTTAGAGTAAGTTGGGTTTTTAAAAGTGAAAAATAATTTATTTCCCGGTATAATTGTGCGGACTAATGGCTTTCAGTTCCCTTTTAATTTCCTCTTTAATTGGGAGTTGCTCGATGAATCGATGGATATCTGATTTTGTGATGGAAGCCTTCCCTCGAGTGAGTGACAACAAAGTCTCATAGGGTTTATCAAACCCTTCCCGCCGCAAAATATTTTGAATGGCTTCGGCTACGACTGACCAATTCTTTTCCAGGTCTTCTTTTAGTTTGGGTTCGTTCAAAACCAATTTCCCGAGGCCTTTTAAAATTGATTTGAACGCAATGAGAGTATGCCCAAAAGGCACGCCAATATTTCTCAAAACGGTGCTGTCCGTCAAATCTCTTTGCAGTCTGGACACCGGCAGTTTTTGCGCTAGGTGGATGAAAAGGGCATTCGCCAAACCCAAATTGCCTTCCGCGTTTTCGAAATCGATGGGGTTCACTTTGTGGGGCATGGCGGAAGAACCAATCTCCCCTTCGACGGTCTTTTGTCGGAAATATTCCATCGAAATGTAGGTCCACAAATCCCGACATAGGTCCAGGAGGATGGTGTTGATTCGGCTGAGGGCGTGGAAGGTGGCGGCAAGGTTGTCGTAATGTTCGATTTGCGTGGTGTATTGGGAGCGTTCCAAGCCCAGTGTTTCTCTCACGAAACGGTTGCCAAAAGACTTCCAATCAATCGCCGGATAAGTGACGAAATGCGCATTGAAATTGCCGGTCGCTCCGCCAAATTTGGCTTTAATAGCAATACTTTCCAATTGAATCAATTGGACATCCAACCGCTCGACAAAGACTTTGAATTCTTTGCCCAAAAGCGTTGGTGAAGCGGGTTGACCGTGTGTTCTTGCCAGCATCGTCACTTCCGACCAATCGGTAGATAACTTCTCTAAATTGTCTCTAACTTGTTGAAATAAAGGGATATAAACCCTTGGCATGAACTCTTTTAGAGACAGCGGCAGAGCGGTATTATTGATGTCCTGCGAGGTCAAGCCAAAATGGATGAACTCCTTGAATTTATCAATTCCCAATTCTTCGAATCGTTCTTTGATGAAATATTCGACCGCCTTCACATCGTGATTGGTCATCCCTTCAATTTCCTTAATTCGACGAGCATTATCAAGGTCAAAATTATCGGCGATATTTTGCAAATCGTCAATTCTGGCTTTGGGAAAATCAACTAACTGCGGCAGCGGCAATTCGCAGAGCGCGATGAAATATTTAATTTCGACAAAAACGCGGTACTTGATGAGGGCATACTCAGAAAAATAGGCCGACAATTCTTTTGTTTTTTCGGCATATCTTCCGTCAATGGGCGATATGGAAGTCAGCATGGGTCTAAAAGTTTGGTCTCGTAAATTTGAAACCTAAAGGTAGAAATTACTTTTTATTGTAGCTTAGTGGTCGCGTTTTGAAGAAGACAGGTTTGAAATTGTCCGAAATGTTCCTTTTTGGGGAGCGGGAAATAAAAAAAAGTGTCATCTACGTTCTGTAGATGACACAACAACATAACCATGAAAATAATTAACCAAACTTTATTATTCTTGGTGCAGCATTTGTAAATCTGAAAACTCGGTAATTTAAATTAGGAAGGAAATTTCCCTTTTGTTTGGATTGGTGAACTTGTTTTTGTTTGAAACAGGTAAAAGTAGTTTTGTGTTATTTGTTTGCAAAAAATTAAAAATCATAGTGTGAGGGACTTTGAGAAAACAAGGAGTAACTATTTTTTTCTCTAATTCCGTTTTCAATATTAAATTAATAATAAAATAATTTATAACTATTTTCATGTTTAACAACTACTGTACCAAAATGAAACGAAATATAATTTTATTACTAGCATTAATTTTTTGCAGCTTTTTTGCTTGCCAAGATGTTTCAGTAAAGCCGCCTTACGAGGTTCATAAAACAGCCATTGCCGACACGGCAATGGTCGTTTCTGCTCATCCGTTGGCCTCAAAAATTGGGATTGAAATAATGAAGCAGGGCGGTAACGCCGTTGATGCTGTCGTCGCTGTTCAATTTGCCCTCGCCGTGGTTTACCCTCGGGCAGGGAATATTGGGGGAGGAGGTTTTATGGTCATTCGGAAAGCGGACGGGACTGCGGCTGCATTGGATTACAGAGAGAAGGCGCCTTTGGCTGCCGACCGGGACATGTACCTCGATAGTTTGGGAAATGTCATTCCGGACAAAAGCCGGGTCGGTCATTTGGCGGTTGGCGTACCCGGAACAGTGGCAGGAATGTTGGCTGCCCAGAAAAAATTTGGGAAACTATCCGATTATAAAAAAATGCTGGAACCTGCCATTCGGTTGGCTTCCGAAGGGTTTAAGGTCACTAAAATAGAAGCAGACCGCCTTAACCGGTTCCGCGAAGATTTTTTGAAACTAAATCCAGAACCCATTGCTTTTGTGAAAGATGGTGAGTGGAAAGAGGGAGATATTTTGGTACAAAAAGACTTGGCCCATACCTTAGAACTGATTCGGGACAGGGGGCGGGACGGCTTTTATGCAGGTACAACAGCAAACAAAATTGTGGCGGAAATGCAGCGCGGCAACGGCATCATTACACTCGAAGACCTGGCGAAGTATCAGCCCAAATGGCGAACGCCTATCACCGGTTTTTACAAAAATTACAAAATCATCACCATGCCGCCTTCCTCTTCAGGTGGCATAGCCCTGATGCAGTTGCTCGACATCATTGAAGACTATCCACTAGCCAAGTGGGGGTTTCATTCCTCGCAGGCGGTCCATCTCATGGTGGAGGCCGAAAGACGCGTTTTTGCCGACCGGGCAGAGTATTTAGGCGATAGTGATTTTTATTCGGTTCCGACAGATTCTCTTCTCAATAAAAACTATCTGAAAACTAGAATGCATAATTTTCAATTCGACAAGGCTACTCCAAGTGACACGATCCTTGCCGGAAATTTCCATCAACTGGTGGAAAGTTTTGAAACGACCCATACGTCCGTGGTGGATCCGGGAGGTAATGCCGTGGCTGTCACCACAACCTTGAATTTGAATTACGGGTCCAAAGTGGTCGTCAGCGGAGCTGGATTTTTACTGAACGACGAAATGGATGACTTCAGTGCCAAACCGGGTGTGCCGAATTTTTTTGGCTTGATTGGAAATGAAGCCAATGCCATTCAGCCCCAAAAACGAATGCTCAGTTCGATGACTCCCACCATCGTGGAAAAGGACGGTGCCCTGTTTTTGGTTTTGGGAACCCCAGGTGGTTCCACCATTATTACCTCCGTACTCCAAGTCTTTTTAAACGTGGCGGAGTTCGGGATGAACCTCGACGAGGCTGTAAATGCGGGTCGTTTTCATCACCAATGGCTGCCGGATGATATCAAATATGAAAAAAATGGGTTGGATTCCCTTACCCGCGCTAAATTAGAAGCAATGGGGTATACTTTAAAGGAGGTAAACCGAATGGGTGTTTTAAAAGCCATCCAGATATTACCGAATGGAAAACTAAATGGCGTGGGCGACCGGCGCAACCCCGATGACCATGCAGAGGGTTGGTAAAGAGGGGGATACGTTGATGTTTATTTATAAATTGTACTAATTGTCAACGGACTAACTGCCTTTTGAATGCTCTTTAAAAATGGCGATTCCTATTATTACCAATACCAAACAGGCGACTACCCACAGCATTGGAGAAACCCGTTGCAGGAAAAGCCAATTATAGACTAATGCCCCGAGGATGCCCCCCAGTATCGGCCCCACAACCGGAATGGCAGCATACGACCAATCCGAATTGCCCTTTCCTTTGATGGGCAATAGGAAATGCGCCAGACGGGGTGCCAGGTCCCTCGCCGGATTGATTGCATAACCGGTCGTCCCTCCCAAAGACATGCCGATGGCAACAATTAGAAGACCAACGACCAAGGGATTTAATCCATCCGTGAATTTATTGGCCCCGATAAAAAGAAGACCGGCGATTAAAATGAAGGTTCCAATGATTTCACTGACCAGATTGGACCAAGGAGCCCTAATGGCGGGGCCGGTGCAGAAAACGGCGAGTTTGGTAGCTTGGTCTTCGGTTTCACGCCAATGTGGGAGGTAATGAATCCACACAATTGCAGCGCCCACGAAGCCCCCCAACAACTGTGCGGAAATGTAAGGAAGGACCTTCGACCAAGGAAATGCACCAGAAGCGGCAAAACTAATTGTCACCGCGGGATTGATGTGTGCGCCACTGATGGTTCCGACGGCATAAATGGCCAAAGTGACCGCTAAACCCCAACCGAGGGTTATGACCGACCAATCGGCATTTTCGGCTTTGGATTTGCGAAGGACAACAGCAGCTACAACACCATCACCCAAAATTACGAGTAGCATGGTACCAAAAAATTCACCGAGAAAAGGAGACATGGTTTTGATTTTCGTTTTGTTAAAAAATATGGTTTCAATAAGTTGATGCTCTCACTTGGCTACGGTTCCAAATTGGGATAATTGAGTGTTTCGGATAAAGGCAAAGGAAGTTTTTTAAAAGAAGTCTCATAAATTATTAAGCAAGGTATCACGAAGTTTTGTTTAAAAAAAATGATTCCATTTGCTCCGATTGGCCACTTCTGCACTTTCCTTGCATTTGGCTCAGTTCAAAATATTGCCCGTTTCCAAAAAATGATTTAAGGCTTTTTCCCAGTCCTTCAAATCACTTTCGTACATTTTAGCCAGCAGTTTTTCGTTAATCGCATTTCCCTTGCTATTTAGTCCCGTAAAAGTATAGGTTATCGTCGCCTGAGTAGTTTGCCCGTTTTCTTCCAGGCATTTTATAAAAATGGTCCAAATTCTATTTGCCGTATGAACGGTGTACTCGATGGAATACTTTTCCGGTTGGTATTGCGAAATGTTCCAGATAAATTCATCTTCCCCGAATCCTTGCCCCTTTGTTTTGAACAGCATATTTTTTTCGACGGTGTTCGATTTGGGAAAAATGATAATTGGGTCCCAACCATAAGCCCATTTTTTTTCTTCGATGGGTCCAAAGAGTGGAAAGACGTTTTCGATAGTTGAATGAATGAAGATAGTTGCTGTTCTTGAAATCCTTTTCGCATTAAAATTTTCAGACATCGTTTTACCTTTTTTCGACTGGCAGATTATTCTATGGATTTAGGGTTGGCATCATCCAAAACCTTCGGAGACATTGAAAAAGAATTAAATCTCACCGTTCTTTCTCTTTGGTCAAAAGTCCGGTATTTTTGCATCTTCCCAATTATTTTGAAGGAAGAATTTTGGGAATGAAATTCAAAACAAAACACTCTCCAAAACATGGTATTCTTTAAAAATTTTAAAAATAGTTTTATTTTAACAGGATGTAAAACAAAATCCTGGCTTTTCTTTTTCTTTCTTTTTTGGGTGGCCATCTTTTCGAAAAACCTTTCCGCCCAAACAACTTCTTCATTTGAATTGCTACCCAAAGGAAGCCTTTTCAAAGCATTGTATCTCGACCCTAATGAAGCGCAGGCATATGGTTCCATCACCACTTTTTCTGCCAATAACACCCTTTTTGCCGACACGGTTTACGTCCCTTTCGGATTCGGTTTTTTTAAGGGTTTGGTTCGTTGGAACAAAAAACATCCTGTCGAAATCGGAATGACTTTATCTGCCCACGTGCAATTTCAGTGGACCTTTGATGAGGGCAAGTTTACACGAGACCTTCAAAATACGGATTACAAAGCGGGCCTTCTTGTCAATTACCAGATTTCAAATTTTCAACAAATGCGCTTTCGCCTGTTCCATGTTTCCAGTCATCCCGGAGATGATTTTCTCATCAAAAACCAAGTGACGACCTATTTTGTCAACCCAAATAATTACGAACAATTGGATGTGTTTTACTCGCAAACGGTCGGCGTGTTTCGGTTGTATGGTGGTTTGGGCTTAGTCATTCGCCCCAACACCATCCGCGACCGCTTCAGTTTTGCGTTTGGCAGCACCTTCGATAAACCTTTGAAAACCAGCCTTCCCCTTGGTTTCATCGGGGGGGTGAACATAAAATTTTTGGAACAAAATAGCTACAACCCGGGTATGAAAATAGGCGCAGGATTGCGGCTTGGAAAACGGGAAAAGAAACCGCTGAAGTTCATTTTCGAGTATTACCGGGGGAACCTGCCTTACAGCCCCTATGAAAACCGCCATGTGCAATGGCTGGGCTTGGGACTTTATTTTTCACCCAATTGATGGCTTTTTTTTAAAGTAGGATTTGGAAAAATAATCGACTTCTATTTGTTGGGAAAAATCAGACCCGGTAAATCAAACAATTGGCATGCATTCCTGCCCCTACGGAAGTGAAAACCAATAAATCGCCTTCTCGTATTAAGTGTGGCATCATTTCTCTTTTTAAAATCAAATCAAGCATAGTGGGGATGGTTGCCACTGAAGAATTCCCGTATTGCTGCACGGTCATCGGCAGAAGTTTTTCAATTGGGGCTTCCAATCCATGGCGTTTACAAATTTTATCGGCAATGGTAAGAATCATTTTTTCATTGGATTGGTGCATAATAAATTTGGACACTTCTGACAAAGAAAAACCACCTTTTTCCAAGCATTCATCCACCAAATCAGGGATGGTGTTGAGGGCGTATTTATACACCTTTCGACCTTGCATTTTCAAATAATGACCACCATTCAAGGGTTCCTTGTAGGATTTTCCCATCTTCAAAAAATCTACCTCTTCATTGCAATGCGAATAGGTTTGATACACCAGCACCCCTTTCTTTTTCCTTTCTGGTTTTGCCTGCAAAACTACGGCCCCCGCCCCGTCGGAAAAGAGCATAGAATCCAGGTCAAAAGGGTCTAACCGCCTCGAAATAATTTCTACCCCGATGACCAACACGGCCCTGGCATTTCCGCTTGCCATTCGCTGGTGTGCCAAAATCACTCCTTCCAACCATCCCGGACAGCCAAACATAAGGTCGAATGCAGAACATCGGTGGTTTTGGATTCCAAGATGGTGTTTTACCAAGGCCGCTAAATTGGGTATGGTATGGGCTTGAGCTTCTCCCGGCACCAGGTTTCCAACGTCGTGGGCGACGATGATTCCATCGAGTTCTTCCCCAGTCAAACCGGCATCTTCAATGGCCCGCTGCCCTGCAATGGCGGCAATTTGGGCCGTATCCTGATCGTCTTCCACATAACGTCGTTCCCGAATACCGGAAATTTGTTCCAGTTTGGCCACGATGGCAGCATTCGGTTTTGTAATTACTGCTCCATCGGCACCATAAAAAACATTACTGTGGAAAGCTTTGTTAGGTACAACTTTCTCAGGCAAATAGGAACCTGTTCCGGTAATGAGGGTGTTGCTTTTCATCGTTTTGAATTTTATCATTTCAAAAGGGAACATAAACGAAAAGGTAGGGTTTTTGAGGTTTAGGAAGAAAGGAAAAAGTGTCGCCAATTTGATTGAAATAGCAAAAAAATCGGAAATTTTGCCCGTGTTGTCAAAATCAAACAATAATTCTACTCTTGTGTTTGCACTTGGAACCTTCCTTTTACTTCAACAATCTCAGAAATGAAAGACAAATTTTCCAGCCTCGAACCTCTTATTGACATGTACAAAAATGAAATGGCCGCGGTTGAATCCCGCCGAAAAGAATGGTCAGAGCGCGTAAAACCCTTGTTGATTCAAGTCTTCGAAAGACTGATTGAACGCTTCCAATTGTCTTGCCACGTGGGATCGCACTATCAACTTAAAAATCAGGAGACCCTATTCCTTGCTTTCGACGACCAACCCAGCGGAGTGGAAAATAAGGAAACCCGGGAAATATTTGTCAAACAGGGAGGAGGATTGGCCTATTCGCAAAACGTCAATGGAAAGATTTCAGCCTTAATTATTTTCCCATATATTCACGGAATCAAAGGAGAAGAAGGGGCATCCAAAGAAATTAGCCTGTATAAGCCGCACACTATTACTGAGGATTTGGTGTTGCGCCATTTAGAGCAGTTTTTTCGCCAATCGGTGCAATGGGAGTGCTTCCTAAGAGAACCCATTGGCTATAAGATGAAAAAGTAATTTAGGTCAGGGGTTGGCGTCCCAATTACCTAATAATTCAAACCTCTTGCATTTTATTATGCTTTTGCATGCCCGATTCCAAATCTTCTCCAATGCTCAACCCTATCCAAACTTTCAATCCCCTTTCAAATATTTACCCAAAAACCCGATCATTGCTTTGTAGTATTCAAATTGATTTTCCTCATTTCCAAAGCCATGTCCTTCATCATATTTCACCATGTAGGGAACATCAACTCCTTTTTCCCTCAAAGCCCGGACAATTTGGTCGGATTCATCAATATTTACACGAGGGTCGTTCGCACCCTGCACCACAAATAGCGGAGTTCTTATTTTATCCGTATGAAAAACCGGGGAAGCCGCTTTCATCGCTTGGGCATCTTTTTCAGGATGGCCAACCATCTCGTACATCATTTCAAGATAGGGTTTCCAATAAGGAGGAATGGTTTTCATAAAAGTAAACAAGTTGGAAACCCCCACATAGTCAATGGCGCAAGCGTAAAGGTCAGGTGTAAAAGCAAGCCCGGCAAGGGTGGCATAACCACCATAGCTGCCGCCGTAAATAGCTATGCGTTTCGGATCGGCTATGCCTCGTTCGATTAACCAATTCACCCCATCTGTCAGGTCATCCTGCATCGTCTTGCCCCATTGCTTGAAGCTTTTTTCCCAAAATTTACGACCATAACCGAGGCTGCCCCGGTAATTTACCTGGAGGACAGCAAAGCCTCTGTTTGCCATCAATTGCACTTCCGGATTGTAGCCCCAGGAATCTCTGACCCAAGGTCCGCCATGTGGGTTGAGGACTACGGGCAAATCCTTTTTATCCGATTTTGGAGGAACGGTTAAGTACCCGTGAATCGCTAAGCCATCTCTGGCTTTAAATTTAATCGGCTCCATCTCAGCCATGTCCTTTTCATCAATCCACGGGCTGACATCTGCTATCTTTTGCAGTCTGTCCTCTCTTTCATCGTAAAAATAATAGGCACCCAAAGAACGGTCGGAATAGGTTCGAACCATGAACTTATCCTCAGCCTTATTCGTACTGGTAATGACAATTTCATACCCCTCCAAATCTTTTTCCAAACGAGCAAATAAGCGCTCGGTTTTGGCATCTAAAAAATGCCTATGCCTCTTATCCGTTTGATAACTTATGTCAGTCAGGACTTTGCGCTTTCTCGAAAAACCCAACTGTGTTACATCCACCTCAGGATGAGCAAAAAGGGGTTCACCAAACTCTTTTCCCGTTTTCATATCAAATTTAATGAGGACGCTTTTGTCTCTTCCCAAATTGGAGGCAGCATAAGCCAAGGGAGCATTGCCAAAGTCAAAAAATAAAAGCGTCACATTTTCCCGGAAATCAGTCGTCAATACTTCACGGAAAGAGGACTCTTCTGTTTCCCGATACATGATGGTAGAGTTGGTTCCATCGACAATTTTTGAGGCAATCCGCAGCTTCCCATCGTGGTCGGTCATCCACCCACTTATCGGCTCAAGTGGATTCGTATTTTCTGCCAATTGCACGAGCTCACCAGTTTGTATGTTCAGGCGGTAAGGTTCGAATAACTGCTGATTATTCTTATTCATACCAATAATCAACTCATCGTCAATATCTTCCAAGGAATCAATGACATTAATACGCACACCCTCGAAAGGGGTGAGTTCCTTATTATTAGAACCATCTTTATCGACTGCAAAAAGGTGATAGTTCTCATCCCCTCCCTCGTCCTTCAAATAAACCAGGCGATTATTATTCGACCAAAAATATCCGGCGATGTCTCTTTCTGTTTCTGATGTAATGCGAAAGGCTTCCTCCTGTCCTATTTTTTGAATAAAAATATTTTGCCGCCGCCGATAGGGTCCCATATAAGAAAAATGAGTGCCATCCGGCGACAATTGGTAACGCGTTTTTATAGGATTCCTAAAAAAATCTTCCACCGAATACTTAAACCCGTCGTCTGCCGCGTTCATTAAAGCCTTCAAATCTTTTTCGGCTGAAGGCAAGCTAGAGTCGCCGGGTTGGCTTTTTTTATTCATTTTAATAAATTACTTGAAATTTGAAAAAAGATAGGTCGCAAAGTTCCTCCAAAGTCCATTCAATTAATCTTATTCAACTTATTATCCCAATTGGAAAAACGAAAGGCAAAGATAATTTTCTATTTATAATGGAACTGAATTTATGAACTTGAATTTTTCACCTATCATCCTTTCAAACAATAATTTCTGCAACCCAAAACGACAAAGAATTGGAATAGCTTGGGGAATGTTTAAATTTGTCATTTTTGATCTCATAAAACAATATCATGCTCCCAATTAGACAGAAATATGGGAAAAACAGCCAAAAAAGTAATAAAGATAAACACTTTATACGCCAGCTCAAGACCCCCTGGAAAATGTGGTTGTACTTTCTGACCAAATTGCCTTCCGCCTTGTTTTGGGGTTTTCGCGTTAAACAGGTAAACGCCCAAATGTCCGAAGTAACCCTTCCCTATAATTGGCGAACCCAAAACCCTTTTCGCTCGATTTATTTTGCTGCTCAAGCCGGGGCAGCCGAATTTTCTACCGGAATTTTGGCAAATATTGCCCGACAGGGCCAAGGGCCAATTTCCATGCTGATTCTCGATTTTCAGGCAGAATTCATCAAAAAAGCAAACACAGCAACCACCTTTGTTTGTGAAGATGGAGACAAGGTAATTATAGCTATCGAAAAAGCCGTTACAAGTGGAAAAGGGCAGATTGTAAATATGACTTCCATTGGAAGAAACACTGAGGGAGAGATCGTATCAAAAATACGAATCACATGGACATTTAAAACAAAGTAAGGGATAAACCTCGCCAAAAGTTGAAAAATTCTTTTAGGACAAAAATGTGTCCGAACACACCAATAAATATTATTCACTTGTGCGAACACAGCAATATTTGACGCAAACAACTTACCTAAATACTAAAATATTCTATTGAAAAATGCAATGAATGCAGATACGACTTCACAATACGAGCTGGTATTCTATTTTTTTCCTTAAATAATATTCCACGTTTTCATTCACCACAATGTCCAAAGGCAGATACTGTACCTTATCCACTTGCTTTTTCAATATTAAATGGTTGACAATATTCATAACCCCCAAGTAACCTTGCTGAACCGGGTTTTGGTTGATGATAAAATTGAGTTTATTGTTCCGCAAATGGACTAAATTCGGTTCAATCAGATCAAAACCGACAATTTTTATTTTATCAATTTCCTCCCTCGTTAAACATTCTAACACTTTATAAGCTCTTGAATTGGTAACAAACAAGGCGGTAAGTTTTGGATAGATTTTCAGATGAACCTTGAGAAACTCTTTCAGCTTTCCAGCGTCGTGAAATTCTTCAAAAACTGTTTTGACCACCTTAATTTCTTTGTCCTTGACATTGTCGAAATAATCGCGAAAGCCACTTTCCTTTTCAATAAGGTGCTGCGCATTGGCACTTCCCATCGCAAGGTTGAGAATCATAACCGTCTCCCCCCGATTCAGCCCAAAATTTAGTAACCGAGCTCCTAAAACACCACTCTGGTATGAATCCGGCCCAATGAAACAAAGGGATTCAGAGTTTTCAATGTTGGTATTAATTATGGCATTGGGGATGTTTTTTCTTTTACATTCTGCCAGCAACTGAAGAGATTCTTTGTAAAAAAGAGGGGTAAAAAGGACGGCATCCGGCAGGCTGCCATCTCGCCATAATTCTTCTGCTTTATCCAAGAAAGACTTTGGGTCGAATTGGTCAAAATAAAGGGTTTTGAGGCTAACTCCGTAATGCAAGACATTTTTGTAAGCTTTTTCAATCCCCAATTTCGGTTGTTCCCAATAGAGGTCGTGGCTGGAATCGGGCAATAAAACAGCAATGGAGAAAACTCGATTATAAGCTAAAGTACTGGCAATGATGTTTCGCTCATAGCCCAAAACCTCCATCACCCTCAAAACCTTTTCTTTTACTTTAGGGGAAACATTGCCGCGTTGATGGATGACACGGTCTACAGTGCCGGTTGAAACACCTGCTTTTTCAGCAATATCTTTTATCCGAATTCTTTGATCCATTTTTTAACGATTCATCGGTAAAATGAGACATTTCTCCGTGTTCGAGCACAAAATAATAAATTATTTTTGTGTTCGCACACAATTTTGAAAAATTTTAATTATCTTTACATCATAAACAAGAATATGCAGCTATTGGGGTTTTCCAAATTGAGCTGAAAAAAGTTTTAAAACATCACTTTTAAAGCCTTGGAAAGCAGGGAAATAAAAATGAATTAAAAATTTGGTTAGGGCTTATTATATTATTAAATCTCAACTTTTAGCAAGTTTAGTTTCGTACATTACTAAAAGTGGGTTTCAGAAAGGGCTTGTAAGAAAGCCCTTTTCTTTTTGGAAAAATTTGGCAACGCCGCCGGAGCCGCAACAAGTCACACAACAGCCAACAGCAGCCCGGCCTCAAGATAGGAAAGGCATTTAGCACAACAGGATGAGAAAACCAGCTGCCGAAGAAAAGTAATTTGCCCGAAAAAGCCTTCGAGAACAAGCTTGAACACTAAAGCAAAAAATCAGGGAGAAGAAATTAAAATTTTATTCCGCGCAATTCGAGCGGGTTCTTTAAGGAGATAAACCAAATCAATGGCATGAACCCCAAGGCAAGCCTTGGACCCGTTGTTTCGGGGCAAGCCCCGAGGAATTAAACCTCATTTGATTAAATATAACCTTCTTAATTTGTCTTATCAGAATGCTGAAAATCAATAAATCATAAAAGCTTATCGAACTATGGCCCCAAAGGTCTTGAAATTTCAATGCACCCGGTCGCCTCTCAATTCTAGTTTTTCCATGATGGCAGCTTCATAATTCAAATATTCTTGCCAACGTTTATCCACCTTGTCACCGTCGTGGTAGCATTTTGCCAAATCTATAAATAAGCGATAATGCGCCGCCTCGGCAACCATGAATTGGTGATAAAAAAATTTCATTTCCTCGGATGAAATATTAAGCGAAAGCAATCGAAATCGCTCACAACTCCGCGCTTCAATCAGGGCACAGACAAGAAGGCGTTCCAGCAAACGGTCTTCCCGGCTACCCCCTTTTTTTTGAAACTTGAGCAATTCGTTGACGTATTCATCTTTGCGTTGGCGACCCAAATGGAGTTCTCTTTTTTCCAATTCTGCCAACACCATCCGAAAATGGCCCCACTCTTCCGTCACTATGGGAGCTAGTTGTTTGACCATTTCTATTTTTTCTGGAAATTGCTGAATCAAAGAAATGCAGGAAGTTGCCGCCTTTTGTTCACAATACGCATGGTCGGTCAATATTTCTTCCAAATCTTTTTCGGCTAGATTCACCCATCGAGGGTCGGTTGGTAATTTCAATCCAAGCATGGCAAGATTTTTTGAAAACCAAAAGAATCAAAATACAAAGAGGCATTTTGAGTATATCTAATTTTATGAAGTTTACGCGAAGTTACGGAAACTATTGCCCTGGATAAATTCAAAATCCTTGGTGCGGGGTATTTTTTCACACAAAACTCGCAACTCCCTGGGTGGCACAATAGGTTTTCGGTTTACCAAATCCAGCCACATGGCGTCAATCGTCAATTTGGCCGCTTTCTTACCGTTTTCTTTGAAAACAAATTGGACCCAATTAAAAGCGGAAAAGTCGGGGCTTGCCTGATACAACAGGCAGTTGACTTTGAGGGTTTCCATGAGCCCGATTTCTCGATAAAAAACGGACTCCTCCCGAAAGATGACAGGTCCGATGTGCAATTCTTTCAATCGCTTCGGCTGAAAGTCATGCTCTGCAAAAAAGCTAAACCGAACATGGGTGCAAAATTCACTGTAAGCCGTATTGCGCAAGTGGCCGTTGGCATCCATGTCCGACCACTTTGTCTGAATATGTTTAAAATATTCCATTTTTTGAGAGAATGGGAGAAAGTGAGAGGGGTGAGAAAGTGAGAGGGGTGAGCATGTAAGAATTCTACCTCCTCTCACGCTCTCACTTTCTCACTGAATTTGGAATAAGCTATCTTCCATTGCCCCGTTAATTTCGAGGTTTTGAACCTTCATTTTCAAGGGAAACGGCATTGCCCCGGTAATGGTGAGGGTGTGTGGAAATTTGATGCCTTCCACTTCTTTATAATCGCTGTAATCATTGGTTTCAGTCTGTCCATTCTCAACTTTTACGTCGCGAACTTTCAAGTTGGTTTCCATGTCGTAATATTCGGTTTGAGTGGTCCCATCCGGCAATTTGATGGCCAATTTGAAAGTTTTTTTGCCATCCACCATTTCAATGCCCTTCAGCTCGGGTTTCAAGCCCGATTCTTCATAATACATCTCTTGAAATAATCTTCCGGTGGCTTTAAAATTTTCCTCCATTTCTGTCGGCATGGGTTGCGTTTGTCCGCCCCCCATAATCTGACCCTTTTCGCCATCAAAAACGCTTTTTTGCATGAGATTGCCGTTCATCCCGATTTCCATGACTACCTTGTTGGGAACTTTCTGGAAAAGGGTCATTGCCAAAGCCATACCCTGAACGCTAGCAGCCATTTCTGTTTTTAAACTTTTTACGGTTTTCAATTTATCTACCCCTCCAATGGCGTTGATGTAATCTTCCAAAATGGTTGCCGCCGTTACTCCTTCGGGCACCGACATTCCTTCCTCCTCCATCAAATTGCCGTAGGTGTCGTAAAAATTGACCTTCCCATCGGCTGAAAATATAGCCAGTTTTTCAGCTACTTCGTCTTTGTTTCCAACGACCAAAATGTGGGCGTTTTTAGGATGCACATATTGCTTAGCCATAGCTAAAATATCCTCTTTGGTCACCTTGCTCAAATTTTCGAGATAGGTATTGTAATAATCTTCCGGCAAGTGGTAACGGGCAGTATTCAAGGCAAAACGGGCAACCGTTTGAGGGCTTTCCAAAGAACGAGCAAAGCTGCCCGACATCACACTTTTCACCATTTCCAATTCATCATCGCTAATGGGTTCATCCCGCAAGCGGTTCATTTCCACTAGAAACTCGACAAGGGAACTATCCGTCACCTCGTTTCGAACGCTTGCCGAGGCGACAAAAGAACCGACCAAGCGGTCGGCGTTCAACTGCGACCGCGCCCCGTAAGTGAAGCCTTTATCTTCCCGCAAATTAGACATCAGACGGCTGCCGAAAAAACCACCCAACATGGCGTTCATCACCCTGGCTTTAATGGCGTTTTCAGAGTTTGGTTTCAAATCCACCGGGTAGGTAATATTGATAACGGATTGAACGGCACCGGCTTTATCTACAAAGTCAAGCGTTGTTTTGGAAGGCATTTCGGGCATTCCAAATTTCGTGTCGTCCACCGTTCCTTTTTCCCATTTCCCAAAATATTCAGAAGCCAATTGGCGTGCTTCTTTCTCCGAAATATCGCCAACCACAATAAGGTAGGAAATGTTGGGTTTGAAATAGTTGGTGTAATATTCCTTGCATTTATCCACCGTAATATTTTCAGTAGTTTTTTCTGTTTGCACTTCCCCGTAAGGGTGATTTTTGCCGTAGCGAAGCACCTGACTCACATTGGCGGCAATCGCGTTCGGGTCATCCTTGTCCTGGGCCAAAGAGGAGAGCGTTTGTTTTTTTATCTTGTCAAATTCCTCCGGCGGAAAACTAGGGTTCAACAACACATCAGACATGATTCTCAACAGACCTTCCTTATGCTTGGTCAGCGAAGCACCGAACATTCCCGAAGAACTCGTACTCAGCGAAGCCCCCATAAAATCAATGGCTTCGTCAATTTCACTTTTTGTTTTGGTAGTCGTTCCCTTGTTTAGCATTTGCCCGGCAATGTCGGTGTAACCGGCATATTCACCCTCTTCAATCGGGGGAACATCTACGAAAAGCTGGAAAGACACTCTCGGAAGTTTGTGGTTTTCAACCACGATGACCTGAAGACCATTCTCCAAGGTAAATTTATCGGCTTTGCCCAATTCGATTTTTGGTGCAGGGCCCGCTTCGGGTGCATGCTGTCTGAAATCTTCCTGGCCTATTAAATTGGTCGCAACGAAGAGAAAAAGAAAGACTTTCAACAAGTTAAATATGATTGTTTTTTTCATTTTTAAAATTCATTTTGAGTTTACGAAATAAGAAACTGCTTAATGCCAACTGATTAAGGTTGGGCAGGTTTTGGCAAATAATACAAAACAACCCGGTTGTCTTTGCTGAAATACTTCCGGGCAACTCGTTGAATATCCTCCTTGGTGACAGCCAAATAGCGGTCGATTTCGGTGTTAATCAAATCCGCATCTCCGAAATAGGTGTGGTAATTGGCGAGGCTTTCCGCAATACCCACCACTCGCGAATTGGAGGTGATGAAATCATTTTCCGTTTGATTCCGCAATTTTTGAAATTCCTTTTCAGAAATAAGTTCATCCTGCACCTTTTTGATTTCAGCATCCATGGCGGTTTCTAAGTCCGTCAGGTTAATGCCCATATTGGCAATACCAAAGGCAATGGACACCCCGGGGTCCTCCATCGACAGTGGGAAGTTACCCACGAACAAGGCTTTTTGTTGGTCATCCACAAGGGCTTTGTACAAACGGGAACTCTCTCCTTTAGAAAGCAGTGTACTCAGCATATTGACGGCATAAAAATCATCCGTTCCCTGTGCGGGAATGCGATAAGTTTGAATCAAGGCAGGTAATTGAATATTGTCGAAAACGGTATCCCTTACCTCACCCCCCAAAGGTGGTTCGACGATGTGCGGGCGATAGGGTTCTTTTCCTTTCGGAATATCCTTGAAATATTTGAGGATCATTTTTTTTGCCTCTTCGGTATTCAAATCGCCTGCAATGGAAAGCGTCGCATTGTTGGGGATGTAAAAATCGGCATAGAATTGCTTGTAATCCTGTTCTTTGGCGGCATCCAAATCCTCCATGTACCCGATGATGGGCCAATGGTAGGGGTGCTTGGTGAAAGCTCTTTTGAAGGTCTCTTCCAAAATGGAGCCATATGGTTGATTGTCAATGCGTTGGCGGCGTTCTTCTTTAACTACCTGGCGTTGGGTCTCCACGCCTTTTTCATCTACTTTTGCGTGCATCATTCGCTCCGATTCCAACCAAAGGCCTAGCGTTAGCTGGTTAGAAGGGAGTATTTCGTAATAAAAAGTTCGGTCCCAAGTCGTATTGGCATTGAGGGTTCCACCGGCATTTTGAACATATTTGTCATATTCCCCCCGGGCAATATTATCGGAACCTTCAAATAACAAATGTTCAAAAAAGTGGGCAAAACCCGTCCTATCCGGGTTTTCATTTTTCGAACCGACATGGTACAAAACCGTCACAGCAACAATAGGGGTCGAATGGTCTTCCTGTAGGATTACATGGAGTCCGTTATCGAGGTCAAATTCGGTAAATTTGATTGTATTCATTTGGGCATTTAGATGGAAAAGCCCAATAATCAGGAGCGCAAAGGTTAGGCATTTTTGCTTCATAAATTTATTTTTTTGTAATTAAGCCAGACTTTTGAAGCTAGAAAAAAGGCGCCAGAGTTACGATAGTCTTTTGTCTGAAATCTTGGGTCTAAAGTCTTGCAAAAAGATGTGCGAAGTTGAGAAATTTTCCATTAACTAAAGGAACTTATAGATTAAAGTTCGTAATTTGTTAGACAAAACAATAATTGTCGACAATGAACCTCCATTCCCAATTTATGAAACGCTGTTTTGACCTTGCCCGGCTTGCGGCCGGTAAGGTTGCGCCCAACCCAATGGTCGGCGCAGTTTTGGTTTTCCAAAACCGGGTCATTGGGGAAGGTTTCCACCGACAATACGGGCAGGCACACGCCGAAGTCAATGCCATCGGAAGTGTTCGGACCGCTGATCGGCATTTGGTTCAAAAATCGACACTTTACGTTTCTTTGGAACCCTGTTGTTTTCGCGGAAACACCCCCGCTTGCACGAGTTTGATTATTGAAAAAAAAATCCCAAAAGTGGTCATTTCCTGCCTCGATAACACGAGGGAAGTGTCGGGCAAAGGCATTGAAATGCTGCGGGACGCCGGCATCGAGGTTTTAACGGGTATCCTGGAAGATGAAGGTAAATGGTTGAGCCGGTTCAGAACTTCTTACGTGCTTTCCAAACGGCCGTACGTTATGTTGAAATTTGCCAAATCAAAGGACGGTTTTATGGGGTTCGCAAAAGAGCAGGTTTGGATAAGCAATTCCTACTCCAAGCGGTGGGTTCACAAATGCAGAAGCGAGGTGGATGCTATTTTGGTGGGAACCAATACGGCCCTGATAGATGACCCCGAATTGACGACGAGATTGTATTTCGGCAGGTCGCCCCTGCGCATCATTTTGGACCGCCAATTGCGCCTTCCCAACCAACTCAAAATTTTTGACGGAAGCGTGAAAACTTGGATTGTAAATGCAAAAAAGGAAAGCCTTGAAAAGGAGGGAAACCTTCGCTACATCAAACTGCCTTTCAGCAAAAATCTCCTGCCCAAGCTTTTGAATCGGCTTTACCAAGCTCAAATAAGTTCACTCATTGTCGAGGGAGGACGCACTACCCTCCAAGCCTTTTTGAGCGCCGGATTGTGGGATGAAGCACGCGTTTTTACCGCCGAGAAACTTTTAGGCGGCGAGATAATGGCCCCCGACATACCCTCCAAGGTCTTCGACGAATTTAAAATAGGCGACGACCAATTAACAATTTACCGAAAATCGGCCCACATTCGTTAAACTTTAATTAAAAAGACCCTTTGCATCGGTATCTTTGTGGATAATTGTCCGGTAGTTTTTAATTTTGTTTTCCGGTTGAAACGACAAAAAACAGCTCCCTAATAATTGGAGACTCTGGATTAGTAAATTTAAATGACAAGAAAATCCAACAGCGTCGCAACTGCATAAAAATTTAGGTGCCATGAGAAAAATTGGATTTGCCCTTTCCTTCGGACTTCTTGTTTTTGTTCTTTTCGCTTTTGCCTTATCAACTTCAGAAAAAGCGAAACCAGAATCTCTCGTCAATTGGCTTACTTGGGAAGAGGCGGTGAAAAAAAGCAAAGTTGAAAAGCGAAAAGTTTTTGTAGATGTTTATACCATGTGGTGCGGATGGTGCAAACGCATGGACTCCGCAACTTTTCAACAGCCGTACATCGCCAAATATTTGAACGATCATTACTACCCTGTTAAATTTGACGCGGAATACAAAAAAGACATCGAATTTAAAGGGAAAACTTATCAGTTTGTGAAGAGTGGTAAAAAAGGGTATCACCAATTAGCTGCAGAAATAACGAGGGGCAGACTGAGCTTTCCGACCATCGTTTTTTTGGATGAAAAATGGGATATTCTTCAACCCATTCCCGGTTTCAAAAACGCCAATACTTTCGAACAAATCATCACCTATTTTGGCGAAGACCAATACAAAAAAGTCCCTTGGGCTGTCTATCAAAAAAACTACAAACCCCTGCCAAAAGTCCTACCTGCTTCCAATACTGGAAACTAGATTCCTTCCTGTTCATCCAAGAACAAAAAATCTTTTATTAGCAGCTTTCTTTCTCCACCGGACTACCTTCTGAAAGGTAGGTATTGAACAAATTCCCGGTCGTCACTTTGGACTAAATCGGATGGAACTAAAATTGAAATGCGTAGCCCAAACCTGGTCAAAAAAACCTTCAATCAATTGGACATTGACCACCGCTAATTCTATACACGCCTTCTTCCAGTTTTTCAAACTTTAGCCCAAAAGCCAGCTCCAACCCCCTAGTTATTTCCCACAATTTCTTCTCTTTTAAGGTAGATGAATAGGGGCAATTAAGAATAGACGGGTTATCTATTTTGATTTTAATTTTGTAATACCGCTCCATTTCGGAAAAAACCGTTTTCAAAGGGTCAGACCTGAAAGTCAGCTTTTTGGTTCGCCAGGAAAGAGCATTAAAATTTTTGTCCGGGAGGGCTTTCATTTTATTTATGTTTAAATCCAGCAATGCTTTTTGCCCGATGGCAAGCCTCTTAATTTGGCTATTGTTTTTACCGCTGAAAATCACATTTCCTGTCTTCACCAAAACTTCGTGAAAGGATTCGTTGGGGTAAGCCCTATAATTGAAAGAGGTTCCCAAAACCTTCACCTGCGATTCGGCAGTTTCCACAATGAATGGTTTGCTTGGATTTTTAGCGACATTAAAAAAACCTTCCCCTTTCAGGAAAACATGACGTTCCTTGCCACTAAATTTTTTGGGGAAAGCCAACGAGCTGTTTTCATTCAATTCGACCTTCGTTCCATCTGCCAAAACAATTTTTCTGGTCATTTTTTCAGTCGTCGTAGCTGAAATTTCCGAGGAAGCTCCAAATATAATAAGCCTGTTGGCTCCAAAGCCGGCGACCAGGAGTATCAAAACTGCCGCAGCAATACGCCACCACTGTGAAACGGTACTCAAGTTTGCGAACCTGACCCTAGCAGAGGAAGCGGCATCTGCTCGTTCAATTCTGGCATTCAGCTTAGACAATCCACCCTCTACATCGGGGGAATAATCCTTATGGAAGCTGCCGCTTGCTTCCCAAATTTTTTCAAGCTTTTCGGCTTCTTGCAGGTTGTCTTGAGATGCCTCAAGCCATTGTTTCCAGTCTTTGATTTCTTTGGAAGTCATGTGCCCAGTTTTCTTTTTTGGAAAGAAAAATAAAGTTCTGAATTTTTTCATTTGCGCTTCTTCTATAAGGGCAGACACAGGTTTTTCGTTAGCCCCCTACCCCTTTTTGAATTTTTAATTCTGGTTTCCTACAAATGTAAGTTAGCTTGCATTTCCAATGGGCTTAATCCCTTCCCACTAAAGAAATACATCGAGTGAAACTTTCAAATGCTTCAAAGCTTTGGATATGTGGTTTTCTACAGTCTTCACCGAAATGCCCAAATCATCCGCTATTGCCTGATACGACATT
The DNA here is from genome assembly GCA_964549665.1 of uncultured Saprospiraceae bacterium. Classification (GTDB taxonomy): domain Bacteria; phylum Bacteroidota; class Bacteroidia; order Chitinophagales; family Saprospiraceae; genus CAZJYF01. The sequence goes on along the minus strand of CAZJYF010000006.1, from coordinate 1,403 downwards.
CCTTCAAAACGGCTAAGGCAAAAAACAAGCCTGCAACGTGGGGGTAAATTATTGATTGCCTCATCTATTTCTTTTTGCAATTGGTCGGCTTCCATTTTTTGAAATACCGACGGGTTCTTACTTTCCAACAACGGCAAATGTTCTTCATCAACCCATTTGATTTTCTGCCCACGAAAATAATTCAAGGTTTTATTGATGGCAGCCTTGCGTAGATAAGCTTTTATTGACGTATTTATTTGCAGCGATTCCCTTTTCTTCCACAACTCAAAAAACACATCCTGTGCTAAATCTTCAGCCAAATTTTCATCCCCTGCCACGCGCAAAACGACTTTGCAAATGAAGGCGTAATACTTCCTAAAAAGCAATTCAATTGCACGTGCTCCGTCCTGCCGCAGCAAATTGAGAAGTTCGCTATCTGGTTGTTTTAACTCAAAGGACACTTAAAATTAAATTGTGATTTTATAATTGGTGCAATCAGGGTAGAAAAATTTTGTCGGGGTTGTGACTTGGTGTGGATTGCAATAGATTAAGAAAGAGAAATAATTTTTCCCACTCACAAAAACCTCTTTGGCCAAGTTAGTATTTCTAAATGAAACCCATCCTCCACGAACGCAAAATATTATCCCAAATCTTTTGAATAAGCAAAAGAAACGAATACCTTAACGCCTCCTTTGCCCCGTCAGAGTGAATAAAAAGGGACGTGGCAATTTTTATCACCTCGATTTTTTCTGGTTCATCCTTCTGTTTTTTTTCAATAACTCTGAGGATAAATTGGTTAAAATCATTCCCTAATTTTAATTCTTTCAATAGATTTTCTAAACCTATCCACCTATTTTTTTCAAGATAAAACTTTGTACTTAACATTACTAAATTATTGATAACTAAAACCTTATTATGAAGAAACTTCTCTCACTTTTAGCCAGCCTGCTTCTTCCTTTTTTAACAATGGCACAGCAAGTTGACACCCTGACACAAGCCGCTGACAAAGGCTGGGATGAAAGAGTAAATGAAACCTTTAAACCCTTTTCGGATGCCGTGTCCGGTTTTATTTTTAGCGCTGTAAATCCGGGGGCGATAGAAGCAAAACAGTTGCCGATCGTAATAATTATCCTTATTTTGGGAGCTACTCTGTTTACCCTTTATTTTAAATTTATTCAATTTCGAGGTTTTAGATTAGCCATCAATACGGTAAGGGGCAAATATACCAATCCGAATGAAATAGGAGAAGTGTCACACTTTCAGGCGCTGACTGCCGCACTTTCCGGCACGGTTGGTTTGGGAAATATCGCAGGCGTGGCCATCGCTATTTCCCTTGGAGGTCCCGGCGCTACCTTTTGGATGATTCTTGCCGGGCTGCTTGGCATGGCCTCAAAATTCACAGAATGTACGTTGGGCGTAAAATT